>NZ_JBFBBY010000035.1:0-60032 GCF_040682875.1 Amycolatopsis sp. NPDC051071
GAGACGTTGATCGTCTCAAAGGGGCCCTTCAAGACATCGCGGCCGCCCTTGGTGGGGCCGAAGGGCGAAGGTGTCAGACGGAGACTCAGCCTGCCTTGATGATCTCGTAGAGGCTGGTCCACGAGCTACGTCCGTGCCCGGCGGCGATCGCCCGGTCGTAGTGCGACTTGATCGCCTCCGGCAGGACGACGTCGATCCCGGCGTCCCGGCTGGACCGCACGATGTGGTCGGCGCTCGCGCCCATCATCACCACGTCGGCCTCGTCGCCAGGGTATTCGGCCTTTTCGAGCGCTTCCACCGCGGAATCCAGGTAGAAGCCCATCATCGCGAAGTTCTCTTTGGCGTACGGGAGGAACTTCGCGAGGGGCACGTTTGCCGAGCGGACCAGCGCGCTCGCGTGCAGGAACACCGAAAGCGCGTTCAGGAAGATGTCCAGCTGTGCCTGGTAGAACAGCTGCGCCAGCCGGACGTCCTCGCCGAGGTGGTCCGGCCGCCCGATCAGGGCCAGCACCTCGCGGTACTTCTCGAAAACCTCGGTGGGACCGCTGTAGAAGACGTATGCCTCGTTCTTGCCCACCAGTTGGGCCGGCACCATCACACCGCCCGCGATGAACTGCCCGCCGCGGGCCTTGACCCAGTCGGCGGCTTCGCGGGTCTTCTCCGGGGTGTCCGAGCTGAGGTTGACGACCACCTTGCCCGCCAGCGTTTCCTCTGCCTTGCCAAGGATGTCGTACATGGCCGCGTAGTCGGTGAGGCTCAGCAGCACCAGGTCCGACGCCGACACCGCGTCCGCCACCGTCTCGGCCCGCACGGCACCCGCCGAGACGACGCCGTCCGCGCGGCTCGCGGTGCGGTTCCAGACTGTCACGCCGTGGCCGTTCTCCAGCAGTACGCGGACCATGGCCTGTCCCATCGGGCCGAGCCCGATCATGGTGATCATCATGTTTTCCTTGCTGTGTAGTGGTTTTACTTCTTGAGCAGTTCGATGACGCCGATCAGGTCCTCGGCGCCGTGCCCGGCCGCGACCCGCTTGTCCATCAGTGACTGGAGCGGCGTGAGCAGTTCGGCGCTGACGCCCTGTTCCTCGGCGGCCTTCGCCAGGTTCGGGTAGGCCCCGGCCTGCATCGCGAGGTTCGACACGACATCGGTCACGTAGTCGCCGCTGTCGATCTGCTCGGCCGCGCGCTCCGTGAAGCCGCTCATCGCGTCCATCCAGCCGCGAAGCAGTGGAGCGAACTCCTTCGCTTTGACTCCGGCGGAGCCGACCAGGGCGAAGGCCTGGATGACGCCGATGAAGTTCCCGTACATCCCGCTGAGCAGCGCGATGTCGTACAGCGGCGCCAGTCCGGGATCGGCGCCGAGGTAGTTGACGCCGCCGAAGGTGTCGAGTGCGGTGCGTGCCCGGCCCAGGACGGTGCCCGAGCCGCTGTAGAAGATGAACGCGGCAGGCGAGCCGATCATCGGCGGGACGGCCATGATCCCGCCGTCCAGGTACTCCGCGCCCAGTTCCTCGGCCCACGCGCTCATCTCGCGTGCCTGGCCGGGGGTGCCGTTGGTCAGGTTGATCAGCTGCCGCCCCTTGAGCCCGGCCGCGACCGGGTCCAGGACCTCGTGCACCGAGTCGTAGTCGAGCAGGCAGGCGATCACGATCTTGTTCGCCGCGAGAGCCTCGGACACGGTCGAAGCGACCGAAGCCCCCTTCGCGGCCACCACCTCGGCGCGGCCCGCCGTCCGGTTCCACCCGGTGACCGGATGTCCCGCGGCCAGCAACGCCTCCACGAGCGCGGTTCCCATCGCGCCCAGCCCCAGTACCGTCACCGGGGTCTTTCCCTGTTCGGTCATGGGACCACCGTGACGCCGCCCGCGCACGGATCGCTGCGGTTCCGCGCACGGATCGCCGCACGAACTTGTCGGTGGTCCGCGCTAATGTCGGTTTCGTGCGTTTCGGAGTGCTGGGGCCACTCGCCGTGTGGACGACCGCCGGCGAGCCCGTCGTCGTGCCCGAGGCCAAGGTCCGGCTGCTGCTCGCCGGGCTCCTGAACCGGGAGGGCAGGGCGGCGTCGGTGTCGTCGCTGACCGACGACCTGTGGGGCGAGCATCCGCCGGGCAACCCGGCCAACACTCTCCAGACCAAGGTCTCCCAGCTGCGCCGCACCCTCGAACGCGCCGAACCGGGCACCCGCGAACTCGTGACGCACCAGCCCGCCGGTTACGTCCTCGCCGTCGAACCCGGCGATCTGGACGTCCACCGGTTCCGGACGCTCACCGCACGCGCACGGGACACGGTGGATCCGCGCGCCCGCGCGGCCCTGCTGGCGGACGCGCTGGCGTTGTGGCGTGGCCCGGCCTACGCCGGGTTCGAGGACGAACCGTTCGCCGTGGCCGCGGCCCAGCGGTTGGAGGAGGAACGGCTGCTCGCCGAGGAGGAGCGAGCGGAAGCGCGGCTGGCGCTCGGCGAATACGGCGCCCTCACCGGCGAACTCGCCGATCTGGTCTCGCGGTCTCCACTCCGGGAGCGGCTCCGTGGCCTTCTGATGCGTGCCCTGTACGCCGCAGGCAGGCACAGCGAGGCGCTCGAAACCTATGCCGAATTGCGGTCACGGCTGCGGGACGAGTCCGGTCTCGAACCCGGCTCCGAACTGGCCGCCCTGCACCAGGCGATCCTCACGCGCAGCCCGGACCTCGAGCCGGTCCGCGCCGCCGGGCCGGTGCGCGGGAACCTGCCGGAGGCGTTGACCGAACTGGTCGGCCGGACCATCGCGGTCAAGGAGGTCGGCGCGCTGGTCACCGACACGCGGCTGGTCACGCTCACCGGTCCCGGCGGGGTCGGCAAGACCCGGCTCGCCATCGAAGCCGCGTCGAGGCTCGCGATGGCCGACGGCACCTGGCTGGTCGAGCTGGCAGGCCTGGACAACGTCGCCTGCCCGACCTGTCCGCCGGAAGAGCTGGTCGCCGTCGTGCTCACGGCGGCACTGGATCTCCGCGAGGAGCCCACTTCGGCGAAATCGGTGACCCACTCACTGGCCGATGCCTTGCGCGACAAGGAGATCCTGCTCGTCCTTGACAACTGCGAGCACCTCGTCGAACCGGTCGCGGCGCTGGTGGAGCGGCTGCTGGCGGCCGTGCCCCGCCTGCGCGTGCTCGCCACCAGCCAGGAACCGCTCGGGCTGCCTGGGGAGAACGTCTGGGCGGTGCCGCCACTCGATCTGCCCGAGCAGGCCGATTTCGCCGCCGTGCGGGAAGCGAGCGCGGTCCGGTTGTTCACCGCCCGTGCCGCGGCCGCCGCGCCGGGGTTCGTGCTCGACGCGGAGAACGCGGCCGTGGTCGCCCGGATCTGCCGCACGCTCGACGGGATCCCGCTCGCCCTCGAACTCGCCGCCACCCGGGTACGGACGCTCGGGGTGCACGAACTCCTCGCTCGCCTTGACGACCGGTTCGGCCTGCTCTCCTCGGGCAGGCGGGGCGGGCCGCGCCGTCAGCTGACCCTGCGCGCGATGATCGACTGGAGCTGGAGCCTGCTGAGTGAGCCGGAGCAGATCGTGCTGCGCCGTCTCGCCGTCCACGCCGAGGGCTGCGGTCTCGACGCCGCCGAAGCGATCTGCGCGGGCGGCGAGATCGCGGCCGCCGATGTCCTGGACCTGCTCTCCCGGCTCGTCGACAGGTCCTTGGTGGTCAGCAGGCCCGCGAAGACCGGCGAGCCGCGGTTCCGGCTGCTGGAGTCGGTGTCGGCCTACGCCTTGGAGCACGCGAAGCAGGCGGGCGAGCTCGACGATCTGCACTTGAAGCACGCCCGTTTCCACGTCGAACTGGCCGAACGCGGTGATACGGGCCTGCGTGGCAAGGAACAGCGGCGCTGGCTGGACCGCCTCGACGCCGAGGGTGCCAACA
Source organism: Amycolatopsis sp. NPDC051071 (assembly GCF_040682875.1). Lineage (NCBI taxonomy): Bacteria > Bacillati > Actinomycetota > Actinomycetes > Pseudonocardiales > Pseudonocardiaceae > Amycolatopsis > Amycolatopsis sp. NPDC051071. Next base: position 3,889 of record NZ_JBFBBY010000035.1, read on the forward strand.
CCCGTCGTGCGCTGGAAACCCTGCTGCGGCAAGGCGAAACGCGGCTCGCGCTGCGGCTGGTGAACGCGACGGTGTGGTTCTGGTTCCTGCGCGGACGGCTCACCGAGGCCCGGCGCTCGCTGAATCTCGTGCTCGAGACGGATATCGAGACCGGTGACGAGCGCGCGCAGGCCCTGGGCTGGTGCACCGGTATCGCCGTTCTCGACGGCACCTGCACCGAGGGCGCGGCGGAGGGAACGGTCTGGGACATCGTCGATCCGGTGATCCGGGCCCGGATGCTGTGGTTCCTCGGGTACGCGTGGTCCACGATCGGGGACCTGTGCCGTGGGGAGAAGCTCACCCTCGGCGCACTCGAAACGGCCCGCGACGCCGGTGACGACTGGAGTGCCGCGGCCGCGCTGAGCGACCGGGCGAGCCACCTCATCTCGGGCGGCGATCTCACCGGCGGTGGCCGGGTCGCGGCCCAGAGCGCCGCCATCTTCGACGGCCTCGGCGAACGCTGGGGCTGGCTGCAGGCGTCGTTCGTGATCGGCATGCTGGCCTCGATCGCCGGGGACTACGACCACGCCGCCCGTGTCCACCGGGAAAGCCTGCGCCGCGCGGAAGAACTGGAATTGTGGCCGGAGGTCTCCTACAAACTGTCATGGCTCGGCAGGACGGCGCTGCTCACCGGCGATTTCGAGGGCGGCAGGGAGTTCCATGAGCGGGCAAGGGCACTGGCCGTCGAGCACAGTTTCAAACCCGGCGAGGTCTACGCCGAAACCGGGCTTGCCCTCGGCGCGCGGCGCCAGGGCCGGTTCGACGAGGCCGAGGTACACCTGCTGTCCATTCTGGACTGGCACCGCCGGGTGGCGTCCGAAATGGGCAGCACACTGGCCCTCGCCGAGCTCGGGTTCATCGCCGAGCAGCGCGGCGACGTGGTCAAGGCGAAGAAGCTCCAGTCGGACGGTCTCGCGATCGCCCGCCGCGGCGGGGATCCTCGCGCGATCGCACTCGGTTTGGAGGGGCTCGCCGGAGCGGAGGCCGCCGACGGCGCGTATCGCCTGGCCGCGCGGTTGCTGGGTGCCGCGGCGGCTTCCCGGGAGTCGGCGGGTGCTCCCCTGCCGAAGGCCGAACGCGGGGACGTCGACCGGATCACCGGCGTCATCCTCACGGCGCTCGGAGAAAACGTATTCTCCGAGGAGGTGACGGCCGGAGCGGCCACCCCGATCGACCAGTTGGTCACGGAGAGTCAATAGCCACGTACACCCGCCACCGCAATGGACCATGGCTTTACTTCACGTCGGCAACAAAGGGTGATTTCGAGCTACCTAACCGGTAGCGTGCATATCCATGCGGGTGAGGTGGGGGGCTCCCGGCGGGCCCAGAGTGACGATGCCGTGGCGAGCGGCTCCGAAAGCGGCACTGACGAGTCCTCTGACTTTGATCATCGCGGCGGTGACCGCGTTGCTCGCCTGTTTCCTCGGTACCGCAGCGGTCCTGCAGGCCTCCGCCGCGGGCGGCGCGGCCGTCACGTACCAGACCGGGATCGCGTGCCCGGACAGTTACGGCCCGGTCTTCAGCAAGGGCAACGTCCCCGTCTCCGACGCACCCGAGGTGATCTCCGCGGTCCAGCGGCACGCCCCGGCCCACGGGTTCTCCCCGCCGGTGACCTCCCGGTACACGCCGGTCATCCAAGGTACCGAATTCAATGGCGACCCGCACTACAAGGTCACCCTCGGTCATCGGGATCAAGCCGGGTTGAACAACCTCGATCTGGCCGCCGGGACACGTGACGCGGGCCTGTTGCTCGGCACCGTCGTGGCGAGCGCGGAAAAGATCGGCGTCGGCGCCACGCCGAAGGTCAAGGGCGCCGCGCTTCCCCCGGTGACCGGGCTGTATCGCGACCTGCCCGACCCGGCGCCGCGCTGGTGGTGCTCGCAGCAGCGCAACGCCGTCGTCGACCGGCTCGCCAACGACCCGCTCGACTCGGTCATGTTCGCCACCGACGGCAAGACCTTCGACGACGCGGTCCGCACGCTGGGCCTGCCCGCGTTCAGGACCCTGTACCTGTCGTTCTACGAGCAGCCGCCCAAGACGGTCAGCGAAGCCGAAGACCTGCTGGACCGGTCGAAGGCACTGATCGCGGACGTGCGGGCGGATCTCGGTACCCGCGGTCTCGGGGACGCGATCGTCGGGTCGCTGCCGTTCGAGCGCTCGGTCATGATCAGCAACCAGGCCGAATCGAACGTCTTCGTCTCGATCCTTCCGCTCGCCGCGATCAGTGTCCTGGTGGGCTGTGCCGGGATCGGGACGGTCGCGCTGCAGTGGAACCAGCGGCGCCACGCGCAGCTGCGGCTGTTGTCGTCCCGGGGCACCGGTCCAGTGGGGCTCGGGCTGCTCGCGGTCGCCGAACTCGGGCTGCCGATAGTCGTGGGAGGAGTGGCCGGCGCGGTGCTCGCCCGGCTGCTTCTCGGCGTCTACGGACCACCAGGTGAACCGGACGGCGGCGCGCAGCTGACCGGTTCGCTCGTCGCGGCCGTCATCCTGCTCGCCTCGCTCGCCCTGCTGGCCGGGGTGATCGCCATCCGCACGCACCGGGAGTTCGAACTGGGCCGGGTCCGCGCGGGACGGCGTAAAGGGCTGAAACTCCTGACGATCTTCCCCTGGGAGCTGATCACCGCCGGTGTCGCGCTGCTCGGCTGGAACCAGCTCGTCGACTACGGCAAGGCCTCCAGGGTCGGCAATCCGCTCCCCCAGGTCGATCCACTCGCACTCACCTACCCGGTGTTCGTCGTGCTCACCGTCGGCCTGCTCGCCGCACGGCTGGCCTGGCTGGCGCTGCACGCCTCGCATCGCGCGCGGCTGTGGTCGCGGCCGGCACTGCAGCTGGCGATCCGGCGGCTCGCCAGCGCCCGCGCACCGGTCACCGGCGTACTCGTGATCGGCACGCTCGCCATCGGGACGCTCGCGACCGGGATCGGCATCGCACGCGGGCAGGAAGAGGCGTTGCACACCAAGTCGGCGATCTTCGTCGGCGCCGAAACCCGCGTGGACACCGAAAGTGTCATCGGCACCGGCAAACTGCCGTTGCCGCCCCAGATCAGCGGTACCACCACGGTCGTCGGTGAGCTGACCGGAACGGGCAGTGTCGTGCTGGTCGTGGATCCGCAGACCTTCCGGCAGGGCGCCGCGCTCGGCACGCTCCCCGGTGCCGACGTCGACCGGATGCTGGGCGAGTTGTCCAGTCCTGGCACGGGTGTCCCGGCGATCCGGATCGGGAACGACGCCGCCCAGAAACCCGCGCTGCCCGCGGGCCTCGGCGAGGCGCGGACGATCGGCGAACTGCCGATGTTCCCCATCATCGGCACCAAGGCCGGGTACGTGATCTCGCGGCAGTCGCTCAGCGCCGCGCAGCTGACCGCCGTGCCCAAGTGGAGCCTCCTCTCGGCGTCGCCGGTGGCGCAGCTGACCGAGGCGCTCACCGCCGCCGGGATTACGCAGCCCAACCGCATCACGCGGGAGTCGGCACTCGACGCGCTCCCGTTCTACGTCGTGTCCTGGACGTTCTCGTTCATGGCCCTGCTCGGCGCGGTACTCGGAGTGGTGGCGGTGCTTTCGCTGCTGGTCGCGGTCGAAGTCCGGCGACGGCAGAACGCGCTGGCCGGGGCGCTTGTCCTGCGGATGGGTATGCGGCCACGGGCGCTGCTGGCGAGTCATCTGATGGAGCTGGGCGCGCTCAGCGGGCTCGCCGTGGTCATCGGGGTCGCCTGCGGTGTCTCGGTCGCCGGTCTTTCGGTGCCGCGATTCGATCCCGCGACCTTCCTCGCGCCGCGTTCGGCGTTGCCCAACCCGACCCCGTTCGCCCTGACCGTGCTGGCCGTCGGTGTGCTCGTCGTGGCGCTGGCCGGTTGGATCGCGATGCGCTCGGTGCGCACCGCCCGGACCGCGGAGCTGATCCGTGCCTGAGAAACCGATCTTCCGGCTGACCGGCATCGGCGTCGACTACCAGACCCCGGCCGGCACCGTCACCGGCGTCGACGACGTCACCATCGACATTCCCGCCACGGGGATCACCGTGCTGGCCGGGCCGTCCGGCTCCGGCAAGTCCACGCTGCTGCGGACACTCGGCCTGTTCGAGCAGCCCGCGCGAGGCACGATCTCCTTCCAGGGAACCGAAACCGGCAAGCTGCGGCACCGCGACCGGCGGGCACTGCGCCGCGATCACCTCGGTCTGGTGTTCCAGAACCCGACCGACAACCTGCTCGCGTACCTGAGCGTCGCCGACAATCTCCGCGCGGCGGCCGAATCGGCGGGGACGGAATGCCTGCCGGACGACATCCTCGACCAATTGGGGCTCGGCGGGACCGGCGGCTGGCGGATCTCCGCGCTCTCGGGCGGGCAGCAGCAACGACTGGCCTTCGGCTGCACCCTGGCCCGCCGCTCGACCGTCGTCCTCGCCGACGAACCGACGTCGCAGCTGGACGAGGGATCGGCCGACCTGGTCCTCGACACGCTGAAATACTTGGCGGATCAGGATTTCGCCGTCATCGTCGCCTCACACGACGACCGGCTCATCGAGCTCGGCAGCCGGATCGCGCGGATGCACAAGGGCACACTGGAGAACGTGGAAGAACAGGAGATCGTGCCGTGATGGCGGAACCCGCCCTCGAGGCCGTCGGGCTGCGCCGCCGGTTCCCCCACCCCAGCGGAGACGTCGAAGTCCTGCGTGGACTCGAACTCCAGGTGGCCGCGGGCGAACTCGTCACCGTCTCGGGCCGGTCCGGTTCGGGCAAGAGCGCGCTGTTGGCCCTGCTGTGCGGTTTCGACTCGCCCGATTCCGGCAGCGTCCTGCTCGACGGCGTCCCGATAGCGGGCGCGCCGCCTTGGCACACCTGCGCCGTCCTGCCCCAGGCGCTCGGCCTGGCGAACGAACTGACGATCGCGGAGAACGTCGCGCTGCCGTTGCGGCTGCGGTCCGACATCCCCAAGCCGAGCGCGAAGAACATCCACGCGCGGGTAGCGGAACTGTTGGAAGAGCTCGGGATCGGCGATCTCGGCGACCGCTATCCGCTGGAGGTCTCGTTCGGGCAGCAGCAACGGGTCGCGCTCGCCAGGGCGGTCAGCGGGCGGCCGCGGGTGCTGCTCACCGACGAGCCGACAGCGCATCTGGACGCCGGGAGCACCCCGCGGGTGCTGCGGCTGCTGCGGCGATGTGCCCAGGAGGGCGCCGCGGTCATCGTGGCGACGCACGACGACGAGGTGCACCGGATCGCGGACCGGCGGGTGCGCCTGCTGGACGGGGTCCTTTCCTAGCTTCGGGTCTCGTCCCTGCCCTGCCCTGCCCTGCCCTGCCCTGCCCGGCCCGGCGTGGCCCGGCGTGGCCCGGATGTCATGAGGGGTCCCCATAGGACACTTTTCGTCCTATGGGGACCCCTCATGACGTTGTTGGACGTCTCTGGCCACGAAGGTCCGTGAAGGGTGGCCACAGGGACGAATCGGTCACGGACCGCGAATAGGTAGGGGTACCTACTGAAACCCCCGTTGTTTCCGTGCCGCGTCGCGCGGATGCTCGGCCCCGGGTGCACTTTCCGCCCGAATTCCCGAGGAGCCACCATGAAGAAGCAGTTGAGGACCGTCTTGGCCGCGACCTTCGCCATCCTCGCCGTCGTCCTCGCCGCACCGGCGGTATCCGTCTCGGCGACGGTCGCGGCGCGGCCGGACTGTATCCGGCCCTGCCACTTCTGATCTTCGTCACCTAGAGCAGCACTGGGGGTCGCGCCCCTCGCGGCCCCCGGCGCCCACCTTCGTGGAGGGGGGATCCGGGAACCCCGACGTTCCGGATCCCCCGTCCACCCCACTATTTGAGGGGTAAGTCAAAGGTGGCGTGGTGGATAGTCGGTGCCCCGCTCGGGTGTTGCGATCTCCGCGTCCATGAAGGATCTGGGACGTTGAGTGTCCCAAATCCTTCACAGACAAGCCCCGTACCACGGAGGAAAGCGCGATCACGGCTCGAAGGCGTTGCCCGTCGCGATCTTCGGGCGGCCCAGTTCCACCGGCTCGCCGGTCCGGGCCCGCCGGTAGACGGCGACGGTCGCCTCGGCGATCCGTCCCCAGTCGAAGTCCGCGGCCAGCCGAGACTGCGCGGTCAGCGCCCGCCGCGCGGCGGCGACCTCGTCGTCCAGTACCGCTTCGACGGCGTCCCCGAGCGCGTCGACGTCGCCGGGGCTGAACGCCAGGCCCGTTTCACCGTCGACGACGACCTCGCCGAGCCCGCCCGCGGTGGACGCCACGAGCGGCGCCTTCGCGGCGGCGGCTTCCAGTGCGACGATCCCGAACGGTTCGTACCGGCTTGGCAGGACGACGGCGTCGGCCGCGGCCAGTACGGCGCGCAGTTCACGGTCGGACAGGTGCCCGACGAAGTCCACCGCCCGGCGTACGCGCAGCTTGCGCGCCTGCTCGACCAGTTCCTCCAGATGCCGTCCTTTTCCGGCGACGACCAGCCGGGTGCCGGGTTTCGCGCGGCGGATCCGGGGGAGCGCGGCGAGCAGGTCCTGCACGCCCTTCTCCCATTCCAGCCGTCCGAAGTACAGCAGCAGCGGCGCACCGGACGGGCTGTAGACCTCGCGAGTGTGCGCGACCTCTTCGGCGGGCACCTGCCAGGTGCGTTCCTCGATGCCGTTGTGGATGACGGTGACGGTGTCGCCGTCGACCTCGAACAAATGCGCCACCTCGCGGCGCATGGCCTGCGAACAGGTGATCAGCGCGTCCGAGCGGTTCGCGAGCCACCATTCGACCGAGTGAACCTGCTGGTTCAGTGGATGCGAGAGCCAGCCGGAATGCCGTCCGGCCTCGGTGGCGTGGATGGTGCCGACCAGCGGCACCCGCGCGGCCTCGGCGATCGCGATCGCGGGGTGCGTGACCAGCCAATCGTGCGCGTGGACGACCTCCGGCTGCCAGCCGCGCAGCAGGTCGGTCGCGGCGCGGACCATGGCGTGCCCCATGGCCAGCGTCCACGCGACGAGGTCGCGTTCGAAGGTCACGTGCATCGGGTCCTCGGCGACCCGGATGATCCGCACGCCCTCGACCACCCGATCGGTCCGCGGATGGGTCTCGGCGTCGGTACCCGCCGCGTGGCGGCACAGGACGACGACGTCGTGTCCTTGCCCGGCGAGGTGCCTGGCCAGGGCGTGGACGTGCCGTGCGAGTCCGCCGACGACCACTGGTGGGTACTCCCACGACAACATCAGCACGCGCATGGGTGGAGGTTACTCGTCAGTCGGTCTTCCCCGGACGGGGTGATCACCCCGGCGGGTCAACCCGGCTGAGCCTCGACCAGGCCGTGTTGATCACGGTGACCACCGGCGAACCGGCGAACAGCAGGCCGGCGGCGTTCTCGTTCAGATCCGCCACGAGGCTGCCCGAGTCGCCATCGGCCGACATGTCGGTGGTCAGCAGCTGCTGCGCGAACCTGGCCACCCGGCCGCCGCCGTAGTTGACGTCCACGGTGGCGTTGATGTTCGTGATCCGCCCGGTCGTCCAGTTGGTGGTCCGGCCGGTCTTCTGCACGATGGTGCCGACGCCGGGCGCGACATTGGTGCTCTTGAGGTCGCCGACCCAGAAGATCCGCCGGTCGAGGTCGTGAAACTGGCCTTCGGCTTCGCGGAGCATTTCGTGCGGCATTTTGGTGTCGACCAGAACGGTGATCGCCTTTTCTTCGGTGTCGACCCCGTTCGACCACTTCGTGCCGAGCGCGACGCTCACGACGTTCTGCCGGTCGAGCAGTGACGCCTGTACGCTCGCGAGGGAATCGGGTACACCGGTTCACCTGCGGATGTCAGGATTTCCCTTGTCCCGCAAGGTTTTGTGATCGACCAACCGGCCATCGCGCGAAATGGCGAGGCGTTTCGAGGACTTTGGTCCCTTCCGGTGCGGAAAAAGAAACGGGCGGTTTCCCGGATTGCTCCGGAAAACCGCCCGCGCCGAAAAAATCAAGCGCCGACAGTGGCCTCGATCGCCTTGGTGATCTCGCCGTCCTCTGGCTCGGTGCGCGGGCGGAATCGTCCCACCACTTCACCGGACGGGGCGACGAGGAATTTCTCGAAGTTCCACTGCACGTCGCCGGCGGCGCCTTCCGCGTCGGCGGCCTTGATCAGTTCGGTGTAGAGCGGGTGGCGGCTTTCCCCGTTGACGTCCAGCTTCTCGAACAGCGGGAACGAAACACCGTACGTCGTCGAGCAGAAGGTCTGGATCTCCTCGGCGGTGCCCGGCTCCTGACCCGCGAACTGGTTGCACGGGAACCCGACGACGGAGAAACCCTTGTCCGCGTAGCGTTCCTGCAGCTTCTCCAGCCCGGTGTACTGCGGCGTCAGGCCGCATTTCGACGCCACGTTCACCACCAGCAGCGTCTTGCCTTCGAGCGCGCCGAGCGTGGTGTCCTCGCCCGCGAGCGTCTTCAGTGGAATGTCGTGGATCCCCATGATTCCCCTTTCGTCATTTCCTCAGCAGGTCACGTGCGTCGACATGGCCGAACGGGCCGTCGTCGCGGCGGAACGCGGCCGCGGTCTCCCGTGCCCGCTCGTGCGCGCCTTCCCGGAGCAACCCGGCGAGCTTGTCGAACCGCTCGGTGTGCACCCTCGCCCGCCGCCGTGCGTAGTCGGCGGCGGAATCCTTGGTGACCATGAACGCCCAGTCGCTCGAAAGCGCCAGCATCGCCTCGGAGACGGCCTGGTCGCGGACGGCGTCGCGAGTCGTCGTGTCCATTCCGGTGACGAGGTCGAGCATCCGGTGCTGCAACGCGGTGTTGTCCCGCACCATGTCGGCGACCTGCTCGCCGTCCCAGACCCGCCAGTCCTTGCCCGAACCCCACGACGACGCCGGGAGATCGACCCGCCCGCCGAGATGCCCGGCTTCGAGCGCGCCCTTGAGCGTGGTGACGCGGACGCCGGCTTCGGGCAGCGCGCGCAGGACGCCTTCGAGCCAGGCCGGTCCCTCGTGCCACCAGTGCCCGAACAGTTCCGTGTCGTACGCGGCGACGACCAGCGACTCGCGGCCGTGCTCGGCCTTGAGTGAACGCAGCCGAGCGACGATGGTGTCGACGAAGTCCTGGACGTGGCCGCCGAGCGTGCCCGCCGCCAACGCCGGGTCGTACGGCGCCTTGTCCGGCGGTTCGATGGTCTTGCCGGTCACCCGGGACGGCTTGAGGCCGACCTCGTGCGCCCAAGTGTGGAAGTCGCGGTAGGCGGCGTGGCCGGGGTAGCCCGCCTTCGGCGACCAAACCCGGTACGTGACTTCGAGATCGCGGCCGAAGCAGACGACGTCGGAATCGCCGACCGTCCGCGCGGCCGACGTGTCACCGTGCAGTGACGGGCCGTCGACCAGGAAGCGCTGGACGCCCGCGGCCGCGTAACCCGCTTCCATGCCGGGGTTGTAGCCGCATTCCGGTGCCCAAATGCCTTCGGGTCGCCGCCCGATCCTCAGCGCGGTGTCGGCGAGACCGCCACGCAGCATGAAGTCGCGGACCGCCGGGTCGAGCAGCGGCTGGAACGGATGCGCCAGCGGGCCGCCGAGCAGTTCGATCGTGCCGTTGTCCACAAAGGACCGCAGGATCGGCGAGAAGCCGTGCCGCCAGCGGGTTTCGAGTTCCTCCGACGCCTTGACTGCGGTCCGGTACTCACGCGCGGCGAGATCGCGCAGCAGCGGGTCGCCGCGCCAGAGCGTCGAGGCGTGCCAGGAACGCAACTGCCAGTGGCCGAGCCAGTCGTGGAAGGCGTCGATGCAGTAAGGGTCGTCGAGTTGCGCGGCGAGGATCGGCGTCATGCCGAGCGTGAGGACGTCCTCGCGACCTTCGTCGGCGAAGCGGCGCAGGAGGTCGACCATCGGCAGGTACGAATGCGCCCACGCCTGGTACAGCCACTCTTCGCCGACCGGCCAGGACCCGTGATGCGGCAGCCACGGCAGGTGGCTGTGCACGACGAGGCAAAACGTGCCCTCGTACTCGCTCATGCCTGCTCCTCGTAGTGGGTCGCTTCGCGTCGCATGAGCAGGCGCACTGTGCTGAATGATCCGCTCGCGAGCTCGCTCATCGGCGCACCGCCACGGCGACCAGATCGAGGCCGGCGTCGAGGTCTTCGCCGTGGATCGCGAAATCCGCGGCTTGAATGCCTTCGACGTCGGCGAGCAGTTCCGGTGGCCAGGTCGCCTGGCCGGGCAGTTGCCCCATCACGACGTCGAGCTGGGCGTCGATGATCGAACCGCCGTACTTCGCGTCGAGTTTCGCGACGCCCTCACCGTGGTGGAGGCCGTGCAGCGTCTCGACCTCGAACCCGGCGTCACGCAGCATCCCGTCCAATTCGGACGGTGCGAGTTCCCTGGTGTGGTACGGGTTGAGCGGGGTGTCGCTGTCCGGGGTGAAGGTCAGCCTGTTGGGCGTGGTGACGATCAGCCGCCCGCCGGGCGCGAGCACACGGCGGCATTCGGCGAGGAACGCGGCCTGGTCCCAGAGGTGTTCGATCACCTGGAAGTTGGCGACGACCTCGACAGAGGCGTCCCGCAGCGGCAGGAACACCAGGTTCGCCCTTGCCACGCCGATGCCGGGATAGCGGCGGGCGACGTGCTCGATGGTGGGGACGTCGTAGTCGAGGGCGAGCACCCGCTCGGCGACGGTGGCGATGAGCCCGGCGCCGTAGCCCTCGCCGCAGCCGGCCTCCAGGACGACCTTGCCCGCGCACAGCGGCAGGAGCCGGTGGTACGCGGCCTCATGGCGGCGGTACCAGTAATTCTCCTCGGCGATGCCGGGCACGGTGCGCTCACCGGTGAGATGCAGTGCTTCGGCCCTGGTGGCTGGGGTGGTCACGCCGCGACCCTACCGGCCGGTCACTTGCGGATGAGCGAGGTGAACCCGTAGTGGGGCCAGTGTCACCGCATGTTTCACCGTTGTCCCTAGTGGGTGTCGGTTTTCGAAGGGGCTTCCAGCCTGTCAAGGAGCGTGATCGCCAGGCTCTTGAACTCTTGATGGCATCGCTGCACCAAAGTCTGGGTGCTACCGAGCGCGCCGTCCGCCGAGCGCAGATCGAACATCGGCTTCCGCGCGTCGTGGGCCAAGGGCATCAGGCTTTGATAGTTCCTGAGCGTTGCTATCTCGTACTGTTCGCCGGTCGACGCGTTGTCACCGATCACTTGCGTGTCGTAGACGCCAGGGATGCGGTCCAGCCAGCGCCGGTACGCCTTGACAGGTCGGTCCAGGCGCATCACAGGTTGCATGATCACGTAGCCCAGCGGGGTCATGCTGCCGCTGGGAGCCGAGATGTTCGCCGGGATGTGCGGCTTGATGTTGCGTTGCCAGCTTCTCCGCCAACCACGCAGCGTGGGGCCGAGGTTGTGCAGTCCTCTAAGGGAGAACAGATCGGCTGACAAGGGGGTCAGTACAGTATCGGCCGAGAGCAACGCGGCGCGGTTGATCGCGCCCAGGTTCGGGCCGACATCGATGAGAACGATATCTGCTTGTACGTTCTCCCGGGTGCTCTCGATCAGTCGGTGGAACGCGGTCATTACCCGTAAAGCCGCGTTGTCACCTTCAAAGCATCTGAACCAGCTCTCCGAGAGCTTGTCTTCGAAACCGCTGAGTTCCAGGTCCCCTGGCATCAACCAGAGGTTGTCCTTGATCTGGACCGGGCTCTGATGCGCTATGTCACCCAAGCCCTCCCGAATGGGGGCCAGCGCGGTCGCGATAGTGCCGGAATCAGACGTTACCGGTCCGAATAATTTGGCCTGTGTGTCGGTGACAGCGGGCCAAGCCGGGCTCTGCGGTTCGTCCCACAGAATCGCGAGATCGTCCTCTTCGAGAAACTCCGCGGTCAGATTCGACTGAGGGTCGAGGTCCACGGCCAGCACTCGCCGGCCTAGCCGCTGGAGCATATGGGCCAAGTGATAGGTCAGAGTGGTCTTTCCGACGCCACCCTTGTTGTTGAACATGGCCACCGAGGTCATGAGGCCCTCCGCAGGGTGACCGACCAGGATGAAGAGTCCACCGCGAACTCGGGGGCCGGATTTCCATTCCGGGCGAGGGCGGTGCGAATTCGCCCGATTCCGCGCCCGAAACGGTTGACGTAACCGAGTGATTTCATCGCGGCCGCCAGTGACGGGTTCCGGTAGTCGTTGACCCGGTCGAAGTTGTCCGCGCGTACCTGGCCGAAAGGTCCTCCTGGGTTGGTGACTTCGATACGGTCATCGAACCAGGCCACTCGGACCGGCGCATGGGAACTCTCGTAGTTGCGATGCATGATCGCGTTCATGCAGACCTCGCGCAGCGCATCGAAGGGATAGTCCGGCTTCTGTTCTTCCCGGAACCCGGGCCCCTCTGCCAAACGAGTATGGAGATGGCCACGGAGGACGGCTCCCAGTCGTGTGGCGGTGCCGATCAAATTCGCCCGCATTTCCTGGTCATCCGCGATCGCCGCGTCCAGATCGAGCCCGCGATAGCGGACGAATTGCACATATGCGCCAGGGACGAAGCCGCTGGGGTCGAGCCCCAGTACCAGGAGACCCAGGACTGTCGGGGTGCCTTGAAGATCGGCGAGCCGCAGCGAGGCCAGTTGCTGTTCCGGAGTACGGCCGTTCTCGTCGATTACTTCCGGCGCGACTATCGAGGGGAGGTAGTCGGAACGGAAGAGCGGCAGGTCGAGATCGTCCAACTTGGCGATGTCGACCGGGCGGCTGTCGTAGGGAAGGTCGGTGGCCCGGCGGCGTTCGCTGAGGACTCGCTCGTCGTCCCGCGTTGCCTTGCGAGTCGTGGGACCCGGGCGGACCCAGGTGATGCCTTTGTACCGGACGGGCGGAGTCGCTGAGGCTCGCACCTTGATGTGCACGATCGGCTTGCCGCCGTACTCGGCGGCTTCGATGGTCATCGACGGGCGGTCCAGGATCTGACCGTCCTCGCGAAGGTCGGTGTAGCGCAGAAGCTCGGCGTCACTTGTATCGACGTCGTCGACAGGTGCCCCGTGCTTGTCGACTCCGATGAGCAGGTGCCCGACGCGCTTCTGCGCGAGGTCGTTGGCCAGCGCGCAGATCGCCTTCCGAAGCACGTCCCGATCCTTGCCGGACTGCTTGAACTCCAGGTTGACCGTCTCCTGGGTACCCAGCAGTTCGGCGAGATCCTTGGTCATAACCAACATAATCGCAGACCAGATCTTCGAAGCACGCGCGCCGCGCGGCGGTGTCACGTTTCGCGGCGCCGCACAGTCCAGAGGGCATGCAACGGACAATCACCCGCGTACTGCTCGCCCTCTTCGGTCTCATCGAACTGCCGGTCGGCCTGTGGCCGCTGCTCAGCCCGGACGGCTTCTACCGGGACTTCCCCGGGTTCCGCACCGGCTGGGTCGCCATGGACGGCCCCTTCAACGAGCACCTGCTCCGCGACTTCGGTGGGCTCAACCTGGCCCTTTCCGCCCTCCTGATCGGTGCCGCCGTGATCGGGACGACCGCCGTGGCGAGGCTCGCGGCGCTCGCGACCTTCCTCTTCGGACTCCCGCATTTCCTCTACCACCTTGGCCACATCTCGCATTTCGAGCCGGTGGACCAGGTGCTCATCGTCGCGACGACGGCGCTGGGCGCGGTGCTTCCCGTGCTACTCGTCCTGATCCCCGGGAAGCGAACTACACCGGCGACACCGTGATGCCGATGGCACCCGGGCCGAGGTGGGCGCCGAGGATCATGCTCGCGTCGGCCAGGGTGCTGTCGACCAGATGAGGCAGCCGTGCCCGCAGCCGTCCGCCGATTTCGAGGTCGCGTTCGCCCGCGCCGAAGCGGGTGATGGCGATCTCGACGTCCTGATCACCCGCGCAGTCCACCGCGAGGTCGACGAGTTTGGTGATCGCCCGGCGCTGCCCCGGCACGCGGGTCAGCGGTGAGACCTCGCCGTTCTTCAGCGTCAGCAGGGGTTTGATCGAGAACGCCGAGCCGAGGAAGGCCTGCGCCGCGCCGATCCGGCCACCGCGCCGCAGGAACTCCAGCGTGTCGACGTAGAGGATTTCCCGGCTGGCGCGGAACCGGCGTTCGGCCGCGTCGATGACCCGGGTGGCCTGCCCGCCCGCCGCGGCGACCTTGGCCGCCGAGGTCGCCGCGAAACCGAGGCTCATCCCGGTGGTCCCGCTGTCGAGGACGTGCACCGGGACGCTCACCTGCTGCGCGGCCTCGCGGGCGGCGTTCACGGTTTCCGACATCCGGCCGGAGATGTGGATGCTCACGATGGCCGAGGCACCCTTGCTCGCGGCCTCCTGGAACGCCCAGAAGAACGCCCCGACCTCGGGTGGCGCGGTTTTCACCGGGGTACCGGCGCGCAGTTCGCCGATGACTTCGTCGCGGTCGTAGCGGTTCTCTTCGTCGAACTGGTCTCCGACCTGCAATTGGACCTGAACGACGCCGATTCCCCAGCGTTCGGCGACCGACGGGGGGAGGCAGGCGGTCGAGTCCGTGATCACGGCGACAGGGCCGGGCATGGAACGCATGGTGCGGCAGGTTAACCCGTCTCCCCCGCCAGGAGTACCCCCGAGTACGGCCGTTCGGCTTAGTCGCCATGTCACATTCACTTCCGGGTGAAAAACCTGGACGATGGTCCCATTAAAGCGTGCATCCAGGTGAATGAGGTCACCTCACCGGGCCACGGCGTGGAAATGGCCCTAATCTACCGGCCAGTAGAGCTGTTGCCCCGTGGCCGACGCCGGCCACCAACGGGAGGTCGAAGTAGACCCATGACGAACATCGTTGTCCTGGTCAAGCAGGTACCGGACACCTACTCGGAGCGGAAGCTCTCCGGTGCCGACAACACTCTTGACCGCGAATCCGCCGACGCCGTGCTCGACGAGATCAACGAGAAGGCCGTCGAAGAAGCCCTGAAGATCAAGGAAGCCGGCGAGGGCGAGGTCACCGTCGTCTCGGTGGGTCCCGACCGCGCGACCGACGCGATCCGCAAGGCTTTGTCCATGGGTGCCGACAAGGCCATCCACGTCTCCGACGCCGCGCTCCACGGCTCCGACGCGATCGCCACCGCCAAGGTTCTGGCCGCCGCGATCGCGAAGGTCGAAGGCTTCGACCTGGTCATCACCGGTAACGAGGCCTCCGATGGCCGCGGTGGCGCCGTGCCGGCGATCATCGCCGAGCTGCTCGGCCTGCCGCAGCTGACCCACGTGAACGAGCTGACCGTCGACGGCACCTCGATCAAGGCCGACCGCTACACCGAGGACGGCGTCACGCACCTCGAAGCGAGCCTGCCCGCGGTGGTGAGCGTCGGCGAGAAGATCAACGAGCCGCGTTACCCCTCCTTCAAGGGGATCATGGCCGCGAAGAAGAAGCCGGTCGAGACGCTGACCGTCGCGGACCTGGGCCTGGACGCGAGCGAGGTCGGCCTCGGCAACGCCTGGTCGTCGGTGCTCGAAGCCTCCCCGAAGCCGCCGCGCACCGCCGGTGAGCGCGTCGAGGACGAGGGTGACGGCGGCAGCAAGGTCGCCGCCTACCTGGTCGCGCAGAAGCTCGTCTGAGACAGGTTCGAGGAGGAATAGGGAAATGGCTGAAGTACTCGTCCTCGTCGACCACGTCGACGGTGAAGTCAAAAAGGTCACGCTCGAGCTGCTGACCGCCGCTCGCGAACTGGGTGAGCCGTCCGCGGTCGTCGTCGGCCCGACCGGCACCGCCGCCAAGGCGAAGGAAGCCCTCGCCGCGCACGGCGCCGCGAAGGTGTACGTCGCCGAGGGCGACAACGCCACCGGCTTCCTGGTCACCCCGAAGGTGGACGTCCTCGCCGCGCTGGCGGAGCGGACCTCCCCGGCCGCCGTGCTCGTCGCGGCCACCGCCGAGGGCAAGGAGGTGTCCGCTCGCGTCGCGGTCCGCCTCGGCTCCGGTCTGCTCTACGACGCCGTCGGTGTGAACAGCGACGGCTCGGTCGACCAGTCCATCTTCGGTGGCGCGTTCTCCATCAAGGCCAAGGCCACCAAGGGCGTCCCGGTCATCTCGGTCCGCCCCGGCGCGGTCGAGGCGACCCAGGCCGACGGCGCGGCCGCCGAGGAGACCGTCGAGGTCCCCGCCGGCGACCCGGCGAAGTCCGCCAAGATCACCGGTGTCGAGCCGATCGTCGGCGGCGACCGGCCGGAGCTGACCGAGGCCTCGGTCGTCGTCTCCGGTGGCCGCGGTGTCGGCTCTGCCGACAAGTTCGACGTCGTCGAGGCGCTCGCCGATTCGCTCGGTGCCGCCGTCGGCGCTTCCCGCGCCGCCGTCGACTCGGGCTACTACCCGGCGCAGTTCCAGGTCGGCCAGACCGGTAAGACGGTCTCGCCGCAGCTGTACATCGCGCTGGGCATCTCCGGCGCGATCCAGCACCGCGCCGGTATGCAGACCTCGAAGACCATCATCGCGGTCAACAAGGACGCCGAGGCGCCGATCTTCGAAATCGCCGACTTCGGTGTGGTGGGCGACCTGTTCAACGTCGCGCCGCAGCTGACCGAAGAGGTCAAGAAGCGCAAGGGCTGAGCTTCATCCTGAAGAGGGGCCGCCCGGGATCGTCCCGGGCGGCCCCTTTTCTGTGACCCGAAAGTGATCTTCGGAGCCTGAGAGAAGCCTGAGAACCCGCAATTAACTGAACGTGCACTATTCGGCCATCGGGCGCATTTTCGTTGGTACCCCGTGAGGGGTAGACCTTGTTCATGACGACGTCACAGCTCCTCGTCAGTACTGACCAGGCAGGTGTCGAACTCCCGGCCGACGCGCCGCGTTATTCACTCCTCGTCGCCAATGGAAACGAGGAAGTCGTTGCGGCGCAACGACTTCGCTATCAGGTGTTCGCCGAGGAAATGGGGGCGAAGCTCAATTCTCCCGTACCCGGTCTCGACGTCGACTACTTCGACGAGTTCTGCGATCACCTCGTGGTGCGGGACGACAACACCGGCGAGATCGTGGGTACGTACCGCATGTTGCCGCCCGATCGGGCGGTGCGGGCCGGGAAGTTGTACTCCGACAGCGAATTCGATCTCACGGCGCTCGGCTCGCTGCGTCCTTCGCTGGTCGAGACGGGTCGCTCATGCGTGCATCCCGACCACCGCAGCGGCGCCGTCGTGAGCCTCGTGTGGGCGGGGATCGGCCGGTACATGCTGCTGGCGGGCCACCGGTACCTCGCGGGCTGCGCGTCCGTGCCGCTGGCCGACGGCGGCGGCTCCGCGGCCGGCGTCTGGGATCTCCTGCGCACCAAGCACTACGCGGACGAGTCGCTCCGCGTCACGCCGCTGAACCCGTGGCGGACCGAGGGCGTCGAGCGGCCGCCGCGGGCGATCCTGCCGCCGCTCATCAAGGGCTACACGCGCCTGGGTGCGAAGACCTACGGCCCGCCCGCGCTCGACGCGGATTTCGGTGTCGCGGACTTCTTCGTCCTGCTGGATCTGCACAACGTCGACGAGCGGTATCTCAAGTTCTTCCTGGGAGAGCAGGGATGACCCACGGCTGGATGCCGAAGTCGCCGTGCGGCGACGGATGCCTGACCGACGGGGCGCCCACGGTGGCGTTCCCGCGGCGTGTCCTGCGCTTCGGCGCGGCGATCGGCGTCCTCTTCGGCGCCTTCCTGAGCGCGCCGCTGGTGCTCGTGCTGCGAGGCATGCCCCGGGAACGGTTGGTGCGCCTGCTGTCCGTCGGCATCCTGCGCTCGTTCGGGGTACGACTTGTGGTGCGCGGCGACGACCGTTTCCGCGCCGTGCCCGGCCGCGGCGCGCTGGTGGTGAACAACCACATCTCGTGGCTGGACATCATCGCGGTCAACGCCATCCAGCCGATGCGGGCGCTGGCGAAGAAGGAGGTCGGCGCCTGGCCGGTGCTCGGCCTGCTGGTGCGTCGTGGTGGCAGCATCTTCCTCGACCGCGAGAACCTGCGCGGCCTGCCCGCGACAATGGGCGAACTCGCCGACGCGATGCGCGGCGGATCACTCGTCAGTGTGACGCCGGAAGGCACCACCTGGTGTGGCCTGGCATCGGGACGGTTCCGCTCCGCGACGTTCCAGGCCGCGATCGACGGCGGTGTCCCGGTGCGGCCCCTGGCCCTGCGGTTCCGGCTCGCCGACGGGCGGGAGACGACGCAACCGGCGTTCATCGGGACGGAGTCGCTCATCGCTTCGCTGCGGCGGGTCGCGGCCTTGCGCGGTCTCGTGCTGGAAGTGCACGTGTGCCCGGAAATCGCGCCCGGTAAGGCTTCGGACCGGCGGGAACTGGCTTCGCTGGCGGAATCCGCCGTGCAGGCGGCGCTCGGCCGGGTGCAGATCCCCGCGCAAACGCGGCGGCGCACCCGACCGGCCGAACTGAGACGAGGGGGTCTTCGGGAGTCACGAGTGGCGATTCGTGCTCTTGAGGGTAGGGCAAACGGTGGCGCCTTCGGGCGAGATGGTGCCTGAGTGGCGCGGCACCGCACTCGCGTGCTTGGAGACGTAACTCGCGTGCTTGAAGACGCATCTCGCGTGCTCAGAGACGTAACTCGCGTGCTTAGAGACGTAACTCGCGTGCTCAGACTCCGCACACCGAGTTCGGCATTCAGGCACGTGAGTTACGTGCTTAAGCACGCGAGTTACGGGTTCAGTGTTGGCTGCGAACCCGGCAAGCAGGCCGGTCTACCCATCGAGAGAACCAGAATCGCCACTCACGACCCTGCGACCGGGGGCGACCGGGGCGGCCGGACGCGACGGGGGACCGGACGCGACGGAGGACCGGACGCGACGGGGGGCGACCGCAGCGCGTCGGCTCAGTTGGTGACCAGCGTGATCTTCCCGCCCGCGTGCCCGGTCACGCTTTCCCGGTGCGCCTCGGCGACTTCGGCGACATCGGCGAGCCCGTAGCTTGACCCCAGCTTGATCTTCAGCTCCCGCGAGACGAGATCCTCGAGCACCGCAGCGGTTTCCGAGCCCGAGGCCGAGAACCGCAGTCCCTGCGCGAACGCGGCCGGGTCGGCGATGGTGATCAGCCGGTCGGATGAGCCGAGCAGGTCGACGGAATCACCCAGTACGCCGAATCCGGCCGCGTCGAACACCGCGTCCACCCCGCCCGGGGCCACCGAGCGGACTCGCGACACCCAGCCGTCGCCGTACTGGACCGGCAGCGCGCCCAGCGCCTTGACCTCGTCGAGAGACGAGGCTCCGGCGAGTCCGACGACGGTGGCCCCCAGCGCGACGGCGGCTTGCGTCGCCACTCGGCCGACCTGCCCGCTCGCCCCGTGGATCACGATCGTCTCGCCCGGCTTGACCTCGAGTTCGCCCAGCACCCGCAACGCCGTCTCGCCGGCGATGGGCAGCGCGGCGGCCTCGGACCACGAAAGCCCGGCGGGCTTGCGGATGACGTTGGTAGCCAGTGCGTACTCCGCGTACGCCCCGGTGTCGGACCAGCCGAAGACCTCGTCCCCGACGGCGAATTCCGTGCCCTCGCCCACCGCGTCCACCACACCGGCCAGTTCCAGGCCGAGGATATGCGGGAATTCCAGCGGCCGGGCCTCCGCCATGGCACCGGAGCGAAGCTTCCAGTCGATCGGGTTGACGCCCGCCGCCTTGACCGCGACCCGCACCTGACCCGGGCCGGGTTCCGGCGCCGGGACCTCCGCCAAGCGCAGGACGTCCGGTTCGCCGTATTGGGTGATGGTGATCGCTCGCATTTTCGACTCCTTCGGGATTTCTTCGTCGCGATCAGTCAACCGCCGCCCGCATGTCGCCCGAACCAGTCGGACGAGCAGTGTTCACTAGCCGGGAGAGCAGCGCCCCCGCCTCGGCGCGCGCCTACTGTGGACTCATGGACGAGTGGTCGGATCCGCTGTACGTGCTGGGCCAGGTCGAGCACATGCTCGCCGCCCCGCGCCCCGAACTCCTGTCGCGGTTCTCCGCGACGGTCGCGGCCGTCTTGCCGCACCGGGCCGCCGCCATGGAGACCGGCGACTGCGCCCGTCTGCCGGTCAAGGTCGACGGCGACCCGGCGATCACCGGCGCGGGTGACCAGTGCGGAACTCCAGCGGCTCGCCCTGCTCGGCGTACCCGGCGAGGCCGTCGTGGCCGACGCGGCGCTCGGCGGGGAACAGCGGAAGCTGGTCATCCTGACTTCGGCGCCGGTGGTCGGCAAGGGCGCGGCCATCGCGCTCGTCCTCACCGATCCCGAGCCGGGGGCGGGTCCGCTCGGGGTCGCCGCCAAGCTGTGGGACATCGTCAGCGTCAACGCCGCCCAGCGCGCCACCGATCCCGAACCGGCGGTACTGGAGAGCAATATCGCCGCCGCGACCGCGCGGGCGCGGACGATCACCGATCTGGGGCAGACTCACGCGACGACGCTGGCGTCGTTGCTTTCGGTGCTGCGCTCCCGCCAGCTCGGCGACGCCGCCGCCCGGCAGACCGCGATCGACCTCGCCGCGGCCGCGCTCGTGGACCTGCGCTCGGTCGCCGATCGTGATCAGCTGCTCTCGGCGGAACCGGCGTCCGCGGCGTTCGACCTCCTCTCGACGCAGCTCGAACCCTTCCTGCGGCACGACGACGTCACCGTCGACCTCGCCGGGCCCGGCGACGACCGGCCACTCCCGCAGGACATCGCGCACACCGCCCGCACTGTCACCCGCGGGCTGGTGCTCGCCGCGGCGCTGGAGCGCGGCAGCACCCGCGTCCGGGCGTCCTGGCGGATCGACGACCGGTTCCTCCGGATCACCGTCCGCGACGACGGCCCGGACATCGCCCGTGCGGTGCCCGCCGCCGGTCTCACCGAGCGGATCACCCCGCTCGGCGGCCGCTGGGAAGTCGACGCCGTGCCCGGCTGGGGTGCCACGATCACCGCGGTCCTGCCGCTGGGTGTCCAGGAAATGCCGGAACCGCGCCCGCTGGACAAGCTGAACTCACGCGAACTCGAGGTTCTCGCCGGGATCGCACGCGGCAAGCGGAACCGGCAGATCGCCGAAGAGCTGCAGCTGACCGAGCACACGGTGAAGTTCCACGTGCGGAAGATCCTCGGGAAACTCGAGGTCACGTCGCGCGGCGAGGCCGCCGTGGTGGCGCGGGAGCTGCGGCTGGAGTCCGTGTCCTGACCGGCGGCTTGACCTCCACCTGAGTGGAGGTCGCACGCTTCTCGTATGACGATCACTGGGGACGAAACCAAGCCGAAGGGCGTGCTCTGGACACCGGAGCACCGCGTGCCCACGATCGGGCTGCTGCTCATGGTCACGCTCATCGCGTTCGAGAGCATGGGTGTCGCCACCGCGATGCCGACGATGGTGGCCGACCTCGACGGCCTGGCGCTGTACGCCTGGCCCTTCACCACTTTCCTGGTCGCGAGCGTGGTCGCGACCGTCCTTTCCGGACGCCTCGGTGATCGCAAGGGTCCGGCGCCCGCGTTGCTGGCCGGTACCGCGTTGTTCGCCGTCGGGCTGCTGGTGGCCGGGCTCGCGCAGGATATGGCGCTGCTCCTGCTCGGCCGGGGATTGCAGGGTTTCGGTTCCGGTCTGCTGATGGTCTCGGTGTCCCTGCTGATCGCACTCACCTTCAGCGACCGCGAACGCCCGGTGATCTACGCCGCCAACGCCGCCGCGTGGGTGCTGCCCGCGGTGATCGGGCCCTCGATCGCGGGGGTGGTGACCGTGAGCGTCGGCTGGCGCTGGGTGTTCCTCGGCCTGATCCCGCTGACCGGGATCGGGCTCGCGTTGCTGGTCGTCGTCGCGGGCAAGCTGCCGGTCCACGTACCCGGCGAGTCCGCCGTCCGCGCCGGGGTGGTGCCCGCGGTGATCGCCGCGCTCGGCGTCGCCGCGCTCACCTGGGCGGCGCAGCATCCGTCGCTGGTGGCGCTGGCGTACGGCGTCGCGGGGCTCGTCGCACTGGCGTACGCGCTCCGCAAACTCCTGCCCGCCGGCACGCTGACGTCGCGGCCGGGGTTGCCGACAGTGATCGCCTCCCGCGCGCTGATCGCCGGCGCGTACGCCGGGATGGAGGCCTATCTGCCGCTCACGATGAGCGAGGTCCACGGCTACAGCCCCGCGTTCGCCGGGCTGCCGCTGACGGTGACCGCACTCGGCTGGTCGGCGGGGTCGATGCTGCAGGGCCGCTTCCTCGACTGGTCGCGCGAAGCGTCGCTGAGGGCCGGGTTCGCGCTGGTCGCGACCAGTTTGGCGATCTTCGCCGTCGTACCGTTGCCCTCGTTCCCCGGCTGGATGGCGTTCGTCGCGTCCGCGATCGGCGGCGCCGGGATGGGGATCGCGATGCCCGCGATCTCGGTGCTGCTGCTGCGTTACTCGCCGGAGGCCGAACGCGGGTTCAACACCTCGGCGATGCAGCTCGATGACTGGGTCGGCTCGGCCCTGACCATTGGTTTGGGTGGCGTCCTGCTCGCTTCGCTGGCCTCCGCGAAGGAGCCTTCGGTCGCGATCTTGGTGCTGTCGGTGCTGCTGACCGGCCTCGCCCTGCTCGGGGTCCGGCTGACCGGCCGGTGGCCGTCGGATATGAGCGCCGCCACCCGGTGACGAGGGTGGGCTTGGTCACGGCCCGGAGCGGTCTACCCTGGTGGATGCGATGACCTATCTCGACCACGCGGCGACCACCCCGATGTTGCCCGAAGCCGTAGCGGCGATGTCCGAGGCGCTGTCCACAGTGGGCAACGCCTCCGCGCTGCATTCCTCGGGGCGCCAGGCCCGCCGCCGGGTCGAAGAAGCCCGTGAGGTGATCGCCGAGGCGCTGGGTGCCCGGCCGTCCGAGGTGATCTTCACCAGTGGCGGCACGGAGAGCGACAACCTCGCGGTCAAGGGCATCTTCTGGGCCCGCAACGACGAGGATCCGAAGCGCCGCCGGGTGCTCTGCAGTGCCGTCGAGCACCACGCCGTCCTCGATTCCGTCGAATGGCTGGAGCAGCACGCGGGCGCCGAGATCGTCTGGGTCGAGGTCGACGAAGCGGGCCGCGTCCTGCCGGAGACCTTGCGTGAAGCCATCGGGGACAGCCCCGAGACGGTCGCGCTGGCCACCGTGATGTGGGCGAACAACGAGGTCGGCACGGTCAACCCGATCGCCGAACTCGCCGCCGTCTGCGCCGAGCACGCGATCCCGCTGCACACCGACGCCGTCCAGGCCGTCGGTGCGGTGCCGGTCGGTTTCGCGGAGAGCGGTGCCGCCGCGCTGACCCTGACCGCGCACAAGCTGGGCGGCCCGTACGGCGTCGGCGCGCTGCTGCTCGGGCGCGACACGGCGTGCGTCCCGGTGCTGCATGGTGGTGGGCAAGAACGCAGTGTGCGTTCGGGCACGCTCGACGTCCCCGCGGTGATCGCGTTCGCGACGGCCGTGAAGGCGACCGTCGAAGGCCGTGAGGAGTACGCCAAACGCGTCACCGAACTGCGCGACGACCTGATCGAGGCCGTCCGACGCGAGGTGCCGGACGCGGTGCTCAACGGCGGCGAGGGCGAGCGCCTGCCGGGGCACGCCCACTTCACCTTCCCCGGTTGCGCGGGTGACAGCCTGTTAATGCTGTTGGACGCCAAGGGCATCGAATGTTCCACTGGATCGGCGTGCACGGCGGGTGTCGCGCAGCCGAGCCACGTGCTGCTGGCCATGGGTGCCGAACCGGCGGCCGCGCGCGGGTCGCTGCGGTTCTCGCTCGGGCATACCTCGGTGCCGGAAGACGTTGAAGCGGTTTCGAGGGAGATCTCCGGCGTCGTCGACAGGGCGAGGCAGGCGGGGCTCGCGGGAATGCGCAAGCAGACGCAGAAGCAAGAGGTGTGAGGGAAATGCGCGTACTGGCCGCGATGAGCGGGGGAGTGGACTCGGCGGTGGCCGCCGCACGCGCCGTGGACGCCGGGCACGAGGTCGTCGGCGTGCACCTGGCGCTGTCGGCGAAGCCCGGCACGCTGCGCACCGGCTCCCGCGGCTGCTGCACGATCGAGGATTCGGGAGACGCGCGACGCGCGGCCGACATCCTCGGCATCCCCTTCTACATCTGGGACTTCGCCGAGCGGTTCACCGAAGAGGTCATCGAGACCTTCGTCGGCGAGTACGCCGCCGGCCGCACGCCGAACCCGTGCGTCACCTGCAATGAGAAAATCAAGTTCGAAGCGTTGCTGGACAAGGCGATGGCGCTCGGTTTCGACGCCGTCGCCACCGGGCACTACGCTCGCCTGTCCCTTGTGGACGGTGTACCGGAGCTGCGGCGCAGTGTCGACTCCGGCAAGGACCAGTCATACGTGCTGGCGTCGCTGACCCCGGAGCAGCTGCGGCATTCGCTGTTCCCGCTGGGCGATTCGTGGAAGACCGACGTCCGCGCCGAGGCCGAGAGCCGCGGCCTTTCGGTGGCGAACAAGCCGGACAGTCACGACATCTGCTTCATCCCGGACGGCGACACCAAGAACTTCCTGGAGAAGCGGCTCGGCCAGCGTCCCGGTCAGCTCGTCGACGCCGAGACCGGCGCCGTGCTCGGTGAGCACACCGGCGTGCACGGCTTCACCATCGGCCAGCGCAAGGGCCTCGGCATCGAGGCGCCCGCGCCGGACGGCCGTCCGCGCTACGTGCTTTCGCTGGAGCCGGTTTCGGGCACCGTGAAGGTCGGTTCGGCGCGGGACCTCGGCGTGAACGTGATTGAGGCGGACCGCCCGATCTGGCCGAGCGAACGGCCGCTGGACGGGCCCACCGAATGCGTCGTCCAGGTGCGCGCGCACGGCGGGATCGTCGAGGCCGTCGCCGAGGTCGAGGGCGACGAGGTGACCGTGCAGCTGCGGGAGCCGCTGACCGGTGTCGCACCCGGCCAGGTCGTCGTGCTGTATCGCACCGATGCCGCCGAAGGCGACCTCGTCCTCGGCAGCGCGAAGATCTCCGGCACCCGCTGACCCCCTCCGCAATTAGTCCTCTGGTTGCGGTCCTTGCGCGTGCGACTGTCAAGCCTGGCGTGACCGCGGATATGTCTATAAAGCCGCGGACAGCGACACGCGGGTGAGGGTCAGAACTTCAGTTTGAAGCCGGTGTGGCTTGCCTCGAAGCCGAGGCGTTCGTAGAACCGGTGCGCGTCCACGCGTTTCACGTCGGACGTCAGCTGGACGAGCGCGCAGCCCCGCCGCCGTGACTCCTCGATCGCCCACGCCATCAGTTCGCCGCCGAGCCCGGAACCACGATGGCTCGCCCGCACCCGGACGGCCTCGATCTGCCCGCGCAGCGCGCCTTTCCGCGCCAGCCCCGGAATGATCGTGAGCTGCAGCGTGCCGACGGTCTCCCCGGCGTCGTCGGCGACGACCAGCAGTTGCGCCGGATCGGCGTCGATCTCTTCGAAGGCCTTGAGGTACGGCGTGAGGTCGTCGGCGGAATCACGTGTGCTGCCGATCTGGTCGTCGGCGAGCATGCCGACGATCGCCGCGACGTCTTCCTGGCGGGCTGGACGGATGATCATGAGGCGTAGTGTCGCACCCCGTCGGTCTCGGTCGCGGTGAGTTTCCCTTGGGCCACCAGCAGATCCAGATGCGAACCGGTTTCGAGGACGGCGAGCATCTGGTTGAACGGGTCCATCTCGGGAAGCTTCCGCAGCCTGCGCGTCCAGCCAAGCCGGATGGCGACTTCGTACGCCGTCGTGACGTCCGGGGTGATCTCCGCGCCCATGACTTCGAGCCGGTCACGGTGGTGCTCCAGCAGTTCGTCCACCCGGGCGTGGACGCTGTCGGTCACGCGGCCGTGAGCGGGGAGCATGCGCCTGTCCGGCATCTCACGCACCAGGCGCAACGAGTCGAGGTAGTCGCTTAGCGGCAGGTCGGCGGGCACCGGCTGGAACCCGATCGACGGCGTGATGTGCGGCAGCACGTGGTCGCCGGAGAACAGCAGACCGGCCTCGTCGTCGGCGAAGACGACGTGTCCGGCGGTGTGCCCCGGCGTATGCACGATGTCGAACTTGCGGCCGGGCACGATCTCACGCCTGCCGGGGATGAGCCACTCGTCCGGCTGCTCCCACAGATGCGCCTCGGTATGCCGGACGCCGCCGAACGCCTTGGCGAGTTCTTCGACCACGGGCGCCGCGCCGCAGCGGTTGAGCAGATCGACCTGCGCCTCCATCGGGAACCGGTCCGGATCACCCGAGCGCGTCAGCGACGGCTCTTCCAGCTTCCCGAGCCCGACTTTCCCGCCGAACTCGCGACGCAGCTCGACGGCCAGCGTGTAGTGGTCGCGGTGGACGTGGGTGATCAGGAACTCGTCGATGTCGCCGAGGTCGGCGCCGAGCGCCTTCAGTCCGCGCGAAAGCCGCTCGCGTGCCGACTCCAGCGCCCAGCCCGAGTCGACGAGGACCAGGCGGGTGCCGTCAGTGACGACGTAGACGTTGACCGCGCGCAACGCGTCGTGGGGCAAGGGCAGCGGGATCCGATGGACCCCCGGCGAAACCGTGTAGACGCCTGGTTCGGCCCAGTCCCGTTCGCCGTCTTCGGGCAACGGCTCCATGGTGACCTCCGTCCCGGACGCACTCCAGCGTGCCGCCCAGTTCCTCCACCTTGAGCCGCCGGAAGCCGAGTGTCCACTTGAGTGGGGTGAGACCCGCGTCACTTGCTCGTGCGTGCTTTGGGACGTGCGTTGAGTACGGCGGGTGGGGCCCGGTCCGTGAAGGACGTCAGCCACGGCGACGGCGCGTGAAGGCCCCCTTCCCTCGGCTGAGCCGAGGGAACTCGACCTTCGCAGTACATGAAGGCCCCCTTCCTTGCGCCTAGCGCAAGGAAGGGGGCCTTCCTGTACTTCCGGCGGGCAGGGCGGCGCCGGAGCGTAGGGGCCTAAGAGGTCTTTCCTTGGAGTACCGGGAGTACGTCACTGGCGACCTCTTCGAGCGTCGACTCGCGGCCGACGTAGTAATCGCCGGAGCGCGGCCAGTGCGTGACGATGTCGGTGAAGCCGAGTTCACCGGCCCGGCCGGCGGCGTCGGTGAACGCTCCGACGCTGGAGAGTGAGAAGACCGGCGCCGAGTCGAGGCTCAGGAAGCGCTGCACGCTCGCCTTGTCGCGGCCGACGGCCTCGACTCGCTCGTCGAAGGTCTTCACGAGTCCCGCGATGCCCTTCCACCACTCGTCCTGGGTTTCGGCCTTGATCCCGGTGGTGACCCAGCCCGCACCGAAGCGTGCGGCGAGCGTCATCGTGCGGGGGCCGTTCGCGGCGACCAGGAACGGCAGCCGCGGCCGCTGTACGCAGCCGGGCAGGTTCCGCGCACCCTTGGCGCGGTAGTACTCACCCTCGAAGTCGAACCCGTCGGTCATCAGGAGCCCGTCGAGCGCTTCGACGAACTCGGCGAAGCGGTCCGTGCGCTCCTTCGTCGACAGCTCCGGGCCGTCGAGGACGGCGGCGTCGTAGTGGGCCGGTGTGACACCCGCGCCGACGCCGAGGATGAAGCGGCCGTCGGAGATGTCGTCGAGGGTGGTCAGCTCACGCATGAACGGCACGGGGTGCCGCGCGACCGGCGAGGCGACGAACGTGCCGAGCCTGATCCGCGACGTCACCATCGCGGCCGCCGTCAGCGTTGGCATCGCACTGAACCACGGGCCGTCGACGAGAGTCCGCCAGCCGAGATGGTCGTACGTCCAAGCGTGGTCGAAGCCGTATTCCTCGGCGGCCCGCCATTTCGGCTCGGCCGCCCACCAACGATCTTCCGGAAGGATCACGATGCCTACGCGCACACCTGCGAAGGTACCGCGAAGCGAAGCTGCTCCTTGAGGGCGGCGGAGTACTGGTCCAGACCGACACTTCGCCCGATAGGCGGATCTTCGGGGACAATGTGCCGGTGGACAAACCCCTTCTGATCGCCTCCGACGTCGACGGCACCCTGCTCGGCCCGATGGAGGCCCTGTCCGAACGCACGATCGACATCGTCCGGCGGGTCACCGAGGACGGAGTCCCCTTCGTGCTGGTCAGCGGCCGTCCGCCGCGCTGGATCGCACCGATCGCGAATCCGCTGAACCTGACCGGGTACGCGGTCTGCGCGAACGGCGCGGTGCTGTACGAGGTCGGGACGGACCGCATCGTGGCGGTACACGGAATGCTGGAACCCACACTGCTGCACGACACCGTGAGTGCTCTTGATCACGCCCTTCCCGGCTGCCGGTACGCCGCGGAGCGGATCGGCGAGTCGGCGCTGGACCCGGAAATGCGCAACTTCGTGATCGAGCCGGACTACCACAATCCCTGGGGCGACCACGAGGGCACGGAGGCACCGAGGGCCGAGGTGCTCGGGCATCCGGCGGTCAAGCTGATGATCAGCAGGCGCGGTATGAGCTCCGACGAGATGGCGCTGGCGGCACGCGAGGTGCTCGACGGTTCGGTCGACATCACCTATTCGACGAACTCCGGTCTGATCGAGGTCGCCGCGCACGGCATCACGAAGGCGACCGGGCTGGCCGAGGTCGCCGAGCGGCTGGGCGTCCCGGCCGAACGGGTGATCGCGTTCGGCGACATGCCCAACGACGTCGAGATGCTCGGCTGGGCCGGGCACGGGGTGGCGATGGCCAACGGGCACCGCCACGTACTGGACGTCGCCGACGAGGTGACCGCGCCGAACTCCGAAGACGGCGTCGCGCAGGTACTGGAACGCTGGTTCTAGAGGGCGTGTCTGGCGGCTCAGCGGCGCTCGCGGTCGAGCCGGGCGGCCTCTTCCGGCGTCGGCGCGGTTCCGCCGAGGTGCTGGGGCAGCCACCAGCGCTCGTCGTCGGAGGACGGCTTCTCGGGGTAATCCGCCTGGACCCGGTCCACCAGCGCGGACATCCGCACGCGAAGGTCCTTCGAAAGGACTTCGGCGTCCTCGTCGGCCTTCGGGTGCATCGGCTCGCCCACGAGGATTGAGATCGGGACGTGGCGTTTGGTGAGGTCCTTCGGGTGACCCTTGGTCCACAGCCGCTGCGTGCCCCACAGCGCCATCGGCACGACCGGGACGCCCGCTTCGGCGGCCATCCGGACGGCGCCGGATTTGATGTCCTTCACGGTGAACGAGCGGCTGATCGTCGCTTCGGGGAACACCCCGACGACCTCGCCGCCCTTCAGCCGCTCGACGGCTTCGTGGTACGACGCGAGACCCGCACCGCGGTCGACGGAGATGTGGTGCATTCCGCGCATGAGCGGACCGGCGACGCGGTTACCGAAGATCTCCTTCTTCGCCATGAACCTGACCAGGCGTTTCGCCGGTTGGGCGCCGAGCCCGCAGAAGATGAAGTCGAGGTAGCTCACGTGGTTGCAGGCGATGACCGCCCCACCGGTGGCGGGGATGTGCTCGGTGCCCTCCACCCGGATGCGGTTGTCCAGCACCCGGAACATGAGTTTCGCCGCCATGATGACGGGCGGGTAAACGAGCTCAGCCATTCGTCCAGGTTACGCTACCGTAGGGTAACCAACCTACGGTAGCGTAGGTCACATCCGGGCGTTCACGTCATCGCCCCAGGTCAGTACCCTAAAATGCGTTGGTGACGCACGAAACCACCGAAATCTCCTTGCTGCCGAGAGGCAGGCCCGGCGCTCAGCGCTGGTGGGCCTATCTCGCGCTGGGCACGATTTCCCTGATCAACCTGATCTCCTTCATGCCGAAGTTCCCCAAGCCGCACGAACAGGCCTGGGGCGACGCGGTGAACTACTACCGCATGTCCGAGCAGACCGGCGCGGCCGTGGAAAACCCGTTCGCGTTGCGGATGCTGAGCCCGTGGATCGTTCATCGCGGCAATCTGCTGACCGGGCTCTCGCTCGACGTCCTCTGGGTCGCCTTCACCTTCGTGGTCACGCTCGCCACGATCCTCGTCTTCTTCGAATTCCTGCGCTCCTGCCTGAAGCTGCAGTTGTTCACCTCCGTCCTCGCGTCGATCGCGCTGGCCTGCACGTTCTGGTACGCGCCCTACGCGTTCAGCAACCCGTGGCTGGTGGATCCGCTCAACAACCTGCTCTATCTGCTGGCGATCTGGTTCATCCTCAAGCGCAAGCTGATCCCGTTCGCGATCGTCATCGTGCTCGGTGCGATCAACAAGGAGACCACCCTTCTGCTGGCGCCGCTGTACCCGCTGGTCGCGTGGACGCGCGGCCGCTCGTTCCGCGATCGCGATGTCCTGGGGGGCATCGGGGTGTTCGTGGTCGCGCTCGGCGCCTACGCCGGCTACCGGCTCTGGGCGCAGAACCTCATCGGCGGCGACTACGGCTTCGGCGCCGGGCAGTCCAACAGCGGTCTGCTCGACAACATCCGGTTCGCGCTCAACGCGAGCAAGGGCACCGGTCAGGTCGAACTGTTCAGCACGTTCCACTTCTTCTGGCTGATCTTCGGCTACGGCCTCTACCAGCAGTACCGGCGCCAGGGTCTGCGCGCGGAACTGCTGATCTCCAGTGTCTGGCTGTTCGCCTGCTGCCTGGCCGGGCGACTGGTGGCGACGGACACCCCGCGGGTGTTCGTGATGATGGCGCCGCTGATCGTCGCGGTCACCGCACTCGTACTCGACCAGCAGCGCAGCGAGGGACGGCGGCTCTGGGTCGGCGCGCTGTTCTTCCTCTACATCGCGGTGAACCTGCGGCTCGTCACCGGTGCGGCGGTGTTCTGGATCGACGCCGTCGCACTACTGATCTTCGCCGCACTGATGTCCTTCACGACGAAGTCGCGTTGGGCACAGGGCAACGGCTTCCTCGGATTCGGGCCACATCAAGGGACGTTGGATGTCGGCGACGTCAGGGACTCTGAACGCTCCTGATGCGCGAAGGTCACCAGCGCCGGTACCACCGCGAGCAACGTGCAATACAACGCGATGACCTGGTGTTTGACGTTCTCCAGGCCGTCACCCAGTGCCGCCAGCGCGAACTGCCCGGCGGCGACGGCGAGCAGGAAGCCCAGCGCGACGCCCACCGCGTCTCGCCGGGTCTTCCAGCCACGCCAGGCGATCAGGGCCCATATCGGCAGCAACGCGAAGAAACCCAGTGGCGCCAGCAGGTTGGTGCTGGTCGACGCGATCGGGACCCGGAATTCCCGCGCCTCCGGGGCGAAACCGGCCGACTGGTCGAAACTGCCGAGGTAGGGCGGCCGCGCGGTGAGCAGGTCGCCTGCCGCGCCGTTCAGGATTTCGAGGGTGCGCAAGGGATGTGTGGCGACGTAGCCGACGACGTTGTGCCTGCTGATCTGCTCGCGGTACTTCGGGTATTCGGGATCCATCGTCGCCGGCTTCTGATGCCACCAGCCGTTGCCCGCGTACTGTGCGAACGAGGCGGGCAGTCCCAGCGCGGCGAGGTCGGCCACCGCGTCATGCCGACCGTCCACAATGGTCAGGAAGATCGTGTTGAACACGTTGATCTCGCGTGAATCGTCGCCAGGACGTGCGGCGAGCGAGCCGTCGGGCAGCTTCGCCGGCTCGACGGTCTGCTGCGCGTAGGCCGTACCTCCGGCGAGCGCGCCGATGACGAACACCAGTGGAAGCCACCGCTTCAGGCCGCGGACCCCGGCCGGGCGGACGAGCAGGACCGCGAGCGCGAGCAACGGCAGGATCATCAGCGTCTGAACCTTGGCGTTGACCGCGACGATGCCGCCGAAGAGCAGCACGGCCAACCCCGCGTAGCGCCACCAGCCCGGCCGCGCGGCCACCAGCAGGCCTCCGAGGGCGAGCAGAATTCCGAGGAACGCGGCGCCTTCGCCGAGCACGGAAGCGAAGTAACCGAAGAACGCGGAGTCTCCGACGACCAGGAGCAGCCCCACGGCCGCGAAGCCGCGGACGCGGCGCGAGTACGGCAGGCCGACCACGATCAGCGCGACCGCGGCGGCGGCGAGGACGCTCATAAGTACGCCGAGAACGACCAGGCTGAGCGTCGATTCCAGGCCGAGCAGCCCGCCGAGTGATCGCGCGATCCGCGCGAACCAGCTCTGGCTCAGCAGATAGGTCGCGTCGCATTCGCCTGCCGGGACGGTGTACTCCAGCCGCGCGAACTGCTCCGGCTTGCCCTTCCACGGGATACCCGCGCCGCACAGCACGCGGAAACCGTCGCCGTTGTCGGAGAGCCCGACCGGGCGCGGCACGAGGAAGCGGACGAGCAGCACGGTGAGCGTGGCGGCGAACACGCCGAGGCCGAACAGGCGTCCACGGCGCGACGTCACTTCCAGCGCGGCAGGGCTCAGTTCGTCGACACTCACGAAAGGCACGGTACGTGGCGGAAATCGGGTGACAGGTCGAGGGCCGCGATGACCGACCGCTCGACGTCCGCCCGCAGGAAAACGGTGAGCCACGACGAGGTGCCTTCGCGGCGGAAGGTCGCGACGCGGTATCTCGACGCGTACGCCGGGTCGATCACGCAGGACTGCTTCGCCGAGTAGCCGCTGTCAGTGATGACGGCGAGCGTCGGACGACGTGTGAAGACGACGGCCTCTCCGGTGTCTTCGGTCTGGCCGCGGACGCCGACGATCTGCAGTTGCGTCCCAGCGTGATACGACAGCACACCGGGTGCGGAGGTGCTCACGATCGAGCCGGGCGGCAGGTAGGCGTCGAGCCAGCGGCCGATCTCCTCCATCTGCGTGCCGTGGTCGTGCCAGGCACGCACGCGCGCCAGCATGTCCGGGCTGAACACCGAGACCAGCACAGCGAGCCCGGACAACGTCATCGCGACGGCGGGCATCAGGCGCTGCACCGGCGGCCTTGGCCGCGGGCTCGGCTTGGTGACCGCGGTGAGCACGCCGTAGACCGACACCGCCGCCACCGAAAGCAGCGGCGGAATCGGCGCGAGCAGGCGCCACGCCGGTCCCGGGTCGCCGCCGAAGAAGACCACGAAGCCGGTGAGCCCGGCGGCGGTGAGGAGCATCAGCCAGGTCAGCGACCGCGCCTCGGCCTCGTGCGGTGTTCGGCCGTTGCGGCGGCGCAGCAGCAGCGCCACCGCCGACACCAGGCCGAGCAGCAGGAAACCCTGGTGCGCCACCGCGAACCCCGACAAGTACTGCCAGCCGCGGTCGAATCTGGCACCGACATCGATGTCGAAGGGGATGAGGACCGACGTCGGCAGGATGTGGTTGTAATAGGTCAGCCGCCACGCCGTCCATGGCACGGCGAAGACGAGCCCGCCGAGCAGCCAGCCGGCCGGTGACCACCAGGTGTACCGGCCGCGCAGGGCGGCGGCGACCAGCCAAAGCCCGACGAGTACCGCGAGCAGGAGCCCCGACGGCCGGGTCATCATCGCGAAGGCGACGAGCACCCCGGCGACGACCGGGTGCCGTCCCGCGAGGGAGGCGAAGACGCCGAAGACGAGCAGAACGAACAACGGCGTCTCGGTGCCGGAGCCGCCGTACGCTGCGAGACCGCCCGCTCCCGCGACGAGCACCGCGGCGGCCACGCCGTAGGCCGGACGCGGTTCGCCGGCCGCTCGCGCGACCACCCGGTTGACCGTGACGTACGCGAGCAGGACGGCGCCGAGGGTGGCGAGGATGCCGAGCACGATCGCGGACGTCTCGATATCGGCCCCGAAAGCGGCCTTCGGCAACGCGATCGCGATCATCCAGAGGAAATTGGCGTAGCCCTCGACTCGTTCGCCGGTGTTGAACACCGGCCCATTGCCGTCGGCGATGTTCTGCACGTAGCGGAAAGTGATGTAGGCGTCTTCGGCGATGGTCATGAACAACAGCTGGTGTATCAGCGAGAAACCGAGAGTCAGTGTGAGCGCGGCGACACGCCAGTTCCGGTCGGCACTGATCTTGGGCCAGGCCAGGAGGACGAAGGCGGCGACCACGAACCAGGCGCCGACGACCGCGATCACCACCTGATCCCCACCCTCCCGGGCCGAGCCTCTCCCCTGACGAAAAGACTACGGTCAAGTATCGATCACCGCCCTAAGGTGTTTCTTTCGGCGCAGTTACTTGACACGAATGGGTGAGTCGAATGCGCTCGGAGTAGGCAGCACTCCGCCGTTTTCCCCGTCGGGATGTGACCCGTTCGGGTAACCCTCTCGTCCGGCGTGACGGCCCTGACCGCGTTTCGTCCTCTGGTTGCGGTCCTTGCGCGTGCAACTACCGCAACTAGAGGACTAATTGCGGGGAGCGGCGAGGCGCGCGGAGAGGGCGGCCGCGCCGGCGGTGATCAGGTCGGCGACGGTGAACATGACCCGCGAAGCGATGGCGAAAGCCGTCGCCTGGCCGACGGTGAGGCCGGACGCGGTGAGGACGGCGACCTGCGCGACCTCGCGGACACCGACCCCGCTGGGCAGGATGAACGCGAACGTCCCGACGGTCATGGCGACGGCCATCGCGCCGACGCACAGCACGAACCCGCTGAAGCCGGGCGTGCCGACGGAGTTCGCCAGCAGCCACAGGTGCACGCCCTGCAGCGCCCACGCCGCTGTCGACGAGCCGAACACCTTGCCGACGACCGACCAGCTCAGCCGGTGGTCCAGCGGCGGGCGGCGCAGGGTCCGCAGCACCAGCGACGTA
The DNA here is from genome assembly GCF_040682875.1 of Amycolatopsis sp. NPDC051071. NCBI lineage: Bacteria > Bacillati > Actinomycetota > Actinomycetes > Pseudonocardiales > Pseudonocardiaceae > Amycolatopsis > Amycolatopsis sp. NPDC051071. The sequence continues at coordinate 38,241 of NZ_JBFBBY010000035.1, forward strand.
CCCCAGGTGAGGACGCGCGGGTGCAGCATCGCCAGCCCGACCGGGATGAGCACGAACAACCACATCGCGCGCGGGCTGTTGCTGAACACGGCGGGGGCCGCGAGCAGCGAGACGACCAGCGCCGACACCACACCGACGCCGAGCTGGATCAGCGAACCGGTGAAGATCCGGGCCCTCGCGAGCCCGGCTTTGCGGCCCAGCTCCATTTGCAGCAGGTACGCCCACACCGAACCCGGCACGTACTTGCCGAGCGAGCCGACGAGACAGATCTGCGCGCCCCTGGCGTAGCCGATCGGCTTGCCGAGGTCGTCGACCATGACCTGCCAGCCGTGGGTCGACACCATGATCGCGGCGATCAGCGCGAGCAGGCTCAACGTGGAGGATTCCCAGGCGACGTCGGACAACGTCCGCCAGAATTCACCCCAATTGGCGACCAGGGTCTTCGCGGCGAAACCGACGACCGCGAGGATGGCGATCCAGCGGACGACGTCGAGGATCTTCGCCTTGGTGGATTTCGGCTGCTTTACCGCAACCGGAGACTCCCCTTCGGGCGTTTCGACGGTCGTCACTGAACCTCCTCGCACAAAACTCTGTCGCCGCAGGTCAGGCCTGTACGGTGACGAGGCGGCTGAACTCGGTCAGCAGATCGTAGCCGTCCCAAATCGTGGAGAACGTCAGGGCCGATCCGAACGGAACGACACGGTCGACACCGCGGCCCGCCAATTCCGTCACGAATTCGGTCAATTCGTCTTTGCTGAAGCCGAATTGACCGACGGTTTGATCTTTGCGGAGCACGATCGGCACGAGGTCGGAAAGCGTGTCGACCCGCGCGTTGGCGAAGGTACCCGCGCCGAGCCACTCACGCGGCAGGACGGCGGGGTCGGCCAGCTCCAGTGTCGCGAGACCGTTGCCCTGGAACTCGATCCCGTTGACGAGCCCGTCGACGGCCGCGCCGTAGGCCGAAACCCGCTTCTGGACGGCCATCGCGGGCTCGGTGACGTGCTGTTTCGTCGCCAGCACTTCGGCGAGCAGCTTCCGGAACTCCTGCCCGGCTTCCTTGGCGCCTGCCTCGTCGCCGACCCAGAACACCGCACGCGGTGACGAGCAAGCGGCCTGGTCGAACCAATACGAGTCGTTGTAGAAGCCCTCGGCCGCACCGCGGCGCTCGGCATCGGAGGCGTTCTGCCAGCCTCGCACCGACGCGACCGCGAACGACGAGCGGTCCGGGAAGGTCAGGTCGCGGGCGTGCGGCGCCAGCGGGTACTTGCGCAGTGCGGCGACCGAAGCGTCGCCACCCCAGATGACCCGCAGGTCCGCGGCGACCGAGAGCGCGCCGCTGATCGCGTCGCTGCGGTCGTAGGTGACCATGCGCTGCGTCGCGGTGATCGCGGCCGCGGTATCGGCGTCCACTTCGGACAGTGCGGCGTTCAGTGCTTCCAGCACGGTCTCGGCGGCACCGGCCGAACGTGACGAAACGCGGACGACGTTGTGATTACCCGCGAGCGCGGAAAGTGCCCACGAGTACACGAAGATCGTGTCGACGTTGGCGGGCGGGACGTGGAAGACGAGGCCGCGCGGGAAGCGCAGCGCGTCACCCGAAGTCTCCAAAGTGGACAGTGCTTTGGCGATTTCTCCCTTGCGCAGGAAGAAACCGAGCGACGCCAGTTCCGGGAACCGGCGCGCGGTCGCGGGTGCGAGGAGCTTGCGCGCGAACTTCGTCAGGAACTCGATGACACGCGGGTCGCCGACGCGAAGCCGTCCGCCGACGGGCTCGGCCCGCAGCTCTTCGACCAACGAGGAAACCTCGATGCCGTCCGCTAGCGGAAAACGCTGATTGAGGGTCATGCCGCTGCTCCCTGGAAGGTGTCCGAGCAACCGCGGGCCTCGGCCTTGGGCAGCCTGCCCATGACGGAGAAGTGCTTGCCCGGCCAGTCGCCGTCGTCGATTCCGTTGTAGACACCGAGGTCTTCGGTGAGCAGGACGTGGCCCGGATACGAATGCGGCAGCGTGCTGACGACCTCGATCACGCCGGGTTCGCCGACCGGCTGCTCTTCCCAGGTCTCCGGGTTCCGGATCACGACGTCGGCGAAATCGGGGCAGTACAACGAATTCCCGGACGGTCCTTCGAGGAACACGGTGCCGATCTGCTCGATCATCCCGTAGTAGTTATGGATCCGCTCCAGGCCGGTGTCCTCTTTGAAGCGACGGCGGAACTCGGTGTTGTCGACCGCGCGGTCGATCAGCTTCTTCCAGCCACCCGAGTGGATCAGGATCCCGTTGGACAGATCGAGCTTGTGCTCACGCGCGACCTCGTAGAGGTACTGCCACACCATGAAAGTGAAGCCGAAGATCAGGAACGGCTTGTCGCCGTAGGTCGCGAGGAACGTCTTGACCGCCTCGACGTCCGGCTGGTCGTTCTCGTCCAGCACGTACGTATGCTTGCGGCCGAAGTTCGCCATGCCCAGCACACCCGCGCCGCGCGCCGAGAACGAGCGGCGGTTCTTGATGATGCCGACGGTGTCGACCATCAGCATCGGCAGCCGCTCGCCGCCGAGGACCTCCTGCAACGTCGCGCCGAGCTGTTTGGTCTGCGCGCCCGCGGCGACCTTGTCCAAGTAGATCCGCGACGCGCCCGCGCCGGTGGTGCCCGACGACGTCAGCGTCTTGAAGACCTCGGACTCCGGAATGGACCTGAGGTCGTGCGTCTTGAACATCCGCACCGGCAGCCACGGCAGATCCGCGATGGACGCGAACGACGCGTCCCGCGCGATGCCCAGCGACGAGAGGATCCGGTCGTAACCGTCGGAGTTCTCCCGGTGGTGCGCGGTCAGCTCGGCCAGCTGCGGCAGCAGCGACTTCTCGCGCTCCGCCTGCGAAAGCGTGAACACACTCATACCTGGGCCTCCAGCGACCGGTAGTCGATCTTGCCGCTGGCCAGCAGCGGCACGGTGTCGATAGGGCGGACGTCGAACCCGCTGGTGTGCAGGTGCAGCCGCTCGGACAACGCCTTCGACGCGTCCTTGCAGATATCCTTGTCCGCGCCTTCCGCGAACAGGACGACCTTGTCCCCGGCCGCGACGGCGGCCACGACGTCGATCCCCACCGAAGCAGAACGCACGGCGTTCTCCAGATCATCCAGGCTGACCCGGTTTCCGAAGATCTTGCCGATCCGCTTGAGCCGTCCGGTGAGGTAGAGGAACCCGTCTTCGTCGAGGTAGCCGAGGTCGCCGGTGGGCAGCACGCCACCCCATTCGTCGCCCGCGGCCAGCCCGGCCTCGTCGTCGGCGTAGCCCATCATCACGTTGGGCCCGCGGTAGATGACCTCGCCGACGATCTTCGGGTGCGTGGTCTCGGAGCCGTCCTCGCGCCGGACGGCGAACGAGCCGCCGGGCAGCGCGGGCCCGGCGGAACCGAGTTTCTCCGCGAGCCGCTCGGCCGGGACGGTGGTCATCCGCGGCGCGGCCTCGGTCTGCCCGTACATCACGAACATCCGGCCGCCGGCCGCGCGGATCTTGTCGTTGAACTGGGCGACGAGGTCGTCCCGGAGCTTGCCGCCCGCCTGGGTCAGCGTGCGCAGCGTCGGGTACTTCGCCGGGTCGAACTTGAGGCGCCGCAACATCTCGTAGTGATACGGAACACCGGCGAGCGACGTCGCCTTGTGCTCGTTGACCGCGTCCCAGAACCCGCGCCCGAGCACGCCGGAGGGCTCGATGACCACGGTCGCGCCGCGGACGAGATGCGAATTCAGCACGGACAGGCCGTAGCTGTAGTGCAGTGGGAGGCTGGTCGGCGCGACCTCGTGGCGGTCGATGCCAAGCACTTCGGCGATCGCGTCGGCGTTGGCGAACACCGCGCCACGCGAGAGCCGGACCAGCTTCGGGTTACCGGTGGAACCGCTGGTCGGCAGGAGGATCGCCAGTTGCGGATGCGGCTCGATCCCTTCGGCGGACTCGCGAACCCAGTCAGACCCGAGTCCATCGGAGACGCCGTAACCCTCAGGTGGGGGTGCGTCCGGCGCGGACAGCACGGCCGCCGGGCGGAAGCGCTCGATGAGTCCCGCCAGGACGTCGGCGTCGAGCGCCGGGTCGATCAGCGCGATCGCGCGGCCGGCCTCGAACGCGCCGAGGTAATTCAGCACGCTGCCGAGGTCCATCGACATCCGCGCGAACAACGCACCCGGCGGCAGCAGCGACAACGCGGCCCCGACGCGGGTGACCTCGGTGCCGAGTTCCTCGCCCGCGAGCGTTTCACCGCTCGTGACGTCGATCAGTCGCGCACCCACACCCAGAAGGGTCATTACAGTTCAATCCTCCGACCGATTTCCGACCGCGATCGGTCCGGCAGGGCGGTCGGGCGTTCACCCGCCGGGTTCACCGACCGGCGGCCCTGCCACCCCGACACCGGGGCCTTCGGCCGGCCGTGGGCAGCCGCACCTCGCGCCGTCATTACAGAACAAGTCCTCCGTCGATGCCCAGCACCTGCCCGGTGATGAACGAGGCGTCATCACTGACCAGGAACCGGATCGCGTTCGCCACGTCCTCGGGCGTCCCGAGCCGTCCGAGCGGGGTCTTGCCGATGTTCTCGGCCTTGGCGTCCTCGCTCAGGCCCGAGGTGAGGTCGGTGTCGATGACGCCGGGCGCCACCGCGTTGACCCGGATCCCGGAGCGGCCGAGTTCCTTCGCGGCCGAACGCGCGATGTTCGCCACCGCCGCCTTCGAGGCCGCGTACACCGTCTGACCGGCGCTTCCGTGCTCGCCGACGATCGAGGCCAGCACCACGATCGCGCCGGTTTTCTTGCGCATCATCGCCCTGGCCGCGGCCTGGACGGTGTGCAGTGTGCCGGCGACGTTCGTGCTCAGCGTGGTGTCGACCAGTTCCTCGCGGATCATCCCGAGGAGCGCGTCCTCCATGATCCCGGCGTTGGCGACCACGATGTCGAGTTTGCCGTGTTCCTTGGCCACGCCGCGGACCAGCGTCGACACGGCCTTGGCGTCGGTGACGTCGAGCGCGAGGCCGTCCGCGGCCCCCGCCGCGGCCGCCGCTTCCTTGGCCTTGGCCTCGTCGCGGCCGGTCAGCACCACGGTCGCGCCCGCCTCGGCGAGCACCCGCGCGGTGGCCAGCCCGATGCCCCGCGTACCCCCGGTGACCAGGGCTACCCTGCCGTCCAGCGTCATTTGGACTGGAGGTCCGTGACCATGTCGACGGCGACCTTGAAGCTGGACATGTCGATCACCTGGTCGGTGTCGAATTCCACGTCGAACTCGTCCTCGATGGCCGCGACCAGCGCCATGTGACCCACCGAGTCCCACGCCTCGATGTCGCGGTACTTCAGGTTCTCGACATCGACCTCGCCGTCGAGGTCCAGCGCCTCGACGAAGACCTCACGCAGCTTGCCGGCGACTTCCGCCATCGTTGTACTCCTACTCACTCGCGCGGACGGGCGTCCCACGCCTTCACCAAGGTAGAGAGGTCGCCGGGCAGCCGGTCGGCCAGCCCGTCCTCAGGGAGACCGGCCTTACCCTTCAGCCACGGTCCCAGTGCCTCGATGGTGGCGTCGTCCAGCCCCCGGCGGGACAGGCCCACGGTGTTGACGCCGGTCACCCGCGCGGGGTTGCCGACGGCGATGGTGAACGCGCCCACTTCCTTGCGGACCGCGGAGCTCATGCCGACCATCGCGCCGGGGCCGATCACGACCCGCTGGTGCAGGATCGCACCCATGCCGAGGTTCGCGCCGGACCAGATGTGGCAGTGGCCGCCGGTGATGACGTTCGAAGCGACCGTGACGGCGTCTTCGACCAGGCAGTCGTGGGCGATGTGGGAGCCGCGGAGGAAATAGCCGCCGTCACCGATGGTGGTCGTACGCCAGGTGCCCTGGTGGACGCTGACGTACTCGCGAATCCGGTTGCCGCCGCCGATGACGACGCCGTGGCCGTCGTGATCGGGATCACCGGCCGGCGCGGTTTCCCAGGCGGCGGGGTGCTCGCGGCCGCGGTCCTCACCCGGGGTCCCGATGGTCACGTGCGGGCCGATCCAGTTGCCGTCGCCGACGCGCGTGGGCCCCACGATGACGGTGAACGGTCCGATGACGTTGTCGTCACCGAGCTCGACACCCTCACCGATGACTGCGGTCGGGTGGATGCGGTTCACCACGTGAGATCCGTTCGTCGTGGCTGGGAGACAGCCTGGGGTAATGGGTGCTTCGGCGGTCCCGGTAACGTGTGGCCCGCGCCAGAGAGGGCGGCCGGGCGCAGAACCGGCGGCTCACTGTACCGGACGCACCAGAACGCCCAGTCGAGAGAGACTTGCAGATGATCCCCATTACCGTGGTCGACGTCCGTGACGCGGAGGACCTCGTCGTCGAGGTGCTGCGATCCGGCGCCATCGCACAGGGACCGATGGTCAAGCGCTTCGAGGACGCGTTCGCGAGCGTTTCCGGCACGAAGCACGCGATCGCCGTCAACAACGGCACCACCGCGCTGGTCGCCGCCATCCAGGCGCTCGACCTTCAGCCGGGCGACGAGGTCGTCACCTCGCCGTTCACCTTCGTGGCGACGCTGAACGCGATCCTGGAAGCCGGCGCGACCGTCCGCTTCGCCGACATCCGGCGCGACGACTTCGCGATCGACTCCGACGCCGTCGGCGCCGTGATCACCGATCGCACCAAGGTCCTCATGCCGGTCCACCTCTACGGGCAGACCGCGGACATGGGCAAGCTCGCGCCGCTGGCGGCCGAGCACGGCCTCAAGGTCATCGAGGACTCCGCGCAGGCCGTCGGCGCGTCGTTCGAGGGCAGGCAGGCCGGATCCTTCGGGATCGGCTGCTTCTCCTTGTACGCCACCAAGAACATCACCACCGCCGAGGGCGGCGTCATCACCACGGATGACGACAAGCTGGCCGACGCGCTGCGCGTCCTGCGCAACCAGGGCATGCGCGCCCGCTACCAGTACGAGGTCGCCGGGCACAACTACCGGATGACCGATCTGCACGCCGCCGTCGGCATCCCGCAGCTGGAGAAGCTGGACCAGCTCACCGCCGCGCGCCAGGCCAACGCGAAGCGCCTCACCGAAGGCCTCGCCGGCACTCCCGGTCTCGACCTCCCGCAGGTCCTGCCGGGCCGCGAACACGTGTGGCACCAGTACACCGTGCTGGTCGGACCGCACGCCTTCCTCTCGCGTGACGAACTCGCCGCCGCGCTCACCGAACGCGGTATCGGCAACGGGATCTACTACCCGAAGATCGTCTTCGACTACGACTGCTACCGGAACAACCCGCTGATCCCCGACGCGAAGGCCGAGGACTTCCCGGTGGCCGCTTCCGTCGCCGCGCAGGCGCTTTCGCTGCCGGTGCACCCGCACCTTTCCGAGTCCGACCTGGACACCATCATCGAAACGGTTCGCGAGGTGCTCGGCGCATGACCACGCACAAGATCGCCCTCATCGGCACGGGCAACATGGGTTCACTGCACGCCCGTGTGCTCGCCGCGAACGAGAACGTGAACCTCGTCCGCGTGATCGACCCGCGTGAAGAGGCAGGCCGCAAGGTCGCCGAACGCTACGAAACCCAGTGGACGCCCGAAATCGGCTCACTGTCCGATGTGGACGCCGTCGTGCTCGCTTCGGCCACCGAGGCACATTACGAGCTGGCGCAGGAAGTCCTGGGCCAGGGCAAACCGATGCTGGTCGAGAAGCCGGTGTGCAACAGCCTCGAATTCTCGAAGGAGATCGTCAGGCTTTCGGCGAAGCAGGACGTCCCGCTGATGTGCGGGCTCCTGGAGCGCTACAACCCGGCCGTGATGACCGCGCGGGCGCTGGTCAACGAGCCGGTCCACCTGATGGCCCGCCGCCACGGCCCGTACGCGCCGCGTATCAAGACCGGTGTCGCGTGGGACCTGCTGGTGCACGACGTCGACCTGGCGATCCAGTTCTTCGGCGGCGCGACCCCGGCGCGGGTCGCCTCCGGTGCCGGCTACTTCCACCCGAACTCGGTCGAGGGCGCCGAAGACACCATTGAGACGGTGCTTTCGTTCGAGACCGGGCTCGCCACGGTTTCCGCGTCCCGCCTCGGGCAGCGCAAGGTCCGTTCGCTCTGGGTGTCCGAACTGGACCGGATGATCGAGATCGACCTGCTCCGCCGCGACGTCACCATCTACCGGCACGTCTCGCACGACTCTGTCACCGAGGACGGCCTCGGCTACCGGCAGCAGACCGTCATCGAGATCCCGGAACTGGTGACCGCGCGCGAGCCACTGGCCACCCAGCTCGACCGGTTCCTTGAACTGCTCGAAGGCAAGGTCGACGCCGACACCGAGCGCGACCTGATCCTGCCGTCGCATGTCGTCGTCGACCAGGTGCTCACGCAGGCGGCCTGACCTTCTAGCCCTCAATTAGTCCTCTGGTTGCGGTACTTGCACACGCAAGGACCGCAACCAGAGGACTAATCGCGTTATTTGGTGAGGCGCTGGCCTTTGGCGTCGTAGGCGGTCAGCGGGGTCAGGACGTTCGAAGACTGCACCTGGGAGCCTTCGAACCAGAAGATCACGACCGACGGGTCTTCGCTCCAGACGGCCGTCCTCGCCTCGACCGGCTTTCCCCGGACGGTGCTGGTGATCCGCACCGCCGGACCGGCGAAATAGCCGAACACCGGGATGAACGTGTTCCGGACGAGCGTGCCGCCGCCGGTGGCGTGGAAGCCGAACGAGCGGTCGGAGCCCCGGGTCTCGTTGGTCATGTAAAGACCGTCGAAGGTTCCGTCGTCGTTCTGGTAGGCGACATTCAGGCCGAACTGGATGTCCTGCAGGGTCGGCTCGTCGAACGCGGTGGCGTAGAGCACCATCTTCCGGTCGCCCTCACCCTCGACGTCGAGCGGGATCACGTCGCCCAGCGGCTGGGCCCGCGGATACGGCGGCGCCGTGGTGGCCGTCGACGCGGGAAACGACGAAGGCGACAACGAAGGCGAAGGCGACGAAGCGCTCGCCGCGGGCGGGAGGGCCTCAGGCTGCCGCGCGGGCTCGCGGAGGGCTACCGCACCGACGATGACCAGCACCGTCACCACGGTCGCGGCGACACCGCCCGCGCCGGTCACCAGACGGCGACGCCGCCGGATGCGCTTGCCCTTGGTCATGATCGCGGCGATGTCGGGCGCGGCGAACTCCTCGGCAGGCTCTTCGCGCAGTGCCGAGCGCAGCGTTTCGAGGTCGGTCATCGTCCCAGTCCGCCGATCAGTTCCGTTCCGTCCTCCGCGGTGATCCGCAGCTTGGTCAGTGCACGGGAGTTGGTGCTCTTCACGGTGCCAACCGAAACACCCAGTTCACCCGCCACGTCGGACTCCTTCAGGTCGAAGAAGTGCCGGAGCACGATGACGGCCCGCTCCCGGTCTGTGAGCGTACGCAACGCGTCAAGCAGCCATTTCCGCTGGACAACGGCCCCGGCGACGTCCGTGCCGCTCGGCCGCTCGGGGATCTGCTCGGTGGCGTTCTCGCGGATCGGGCGCCGCCAGCCGTCGATGATGTGGTTCACCAGTACCTGCCGCGCGTACGCGTAGGCGTCCTTGCGGCGGACCCGCGACCAGGCGGCGTACGTCTTGGCGAGCGCCGTCTGCGCGGCGTCCTCGGCCTGGTGCCGGTCGCTGGTCAGCAGGTAGGCGGCATGCTGCAGACGGCTCGACGAGTTCCGCACGAACTCGACGAACTCGTCATCGCCGCGAGCCACCTTGATTCCCACATTTCTTCGACGGTTGGCCACTTGAAAGGTTGCTTCAACCTTTTCTACCGGTTCCTCGTAAAAGTCTCTGAATGATCTTCGACCACTGGGAGGAACCGCACATGAAATCACCCAGGAAGCGGACACTGCTGGCGGGCGGCGGAATCGTGGCCGCCGGGCTCGCGGTCGTGGTCTCGAGTGCGCTGACCGCCAGCGCGGCCCCCGCTCCGGTACCCGCGCCCGACCCCGCCGCCCAGGTCGAGGCGCTCGCCGCTCCGGCAAAGCAGGCCGAGGAGCCGGACCACACGCCGTGGGGTGACGTCATCGGCACCGGCGTCCAGAGCGCCGCCGGTGAGCTGGTGTTCTACGGCGTCAAGGTCGACGTCGAGCAGCTTCCGCAGACGACGTTCGGGATCATGGCGGGGCACCGGTCGGCCGACGGCAAGGTCAGCGCGGCCCTCACGACCAACGAGTCCGAGGGCTCCGACAAGTCGCCCGGCTTCCACGCGGTGTCCGGCGGGCTGAACGGCATCCCGGCCTTCGGCTACTACGCCGGACCGGCCGTGAAGATCACCGCGAAGGTGAACGACAAGGCCGTGACCGCGCACCAGGCCGCGTGGAGCGTGGACCCGAACGTCGTCGTGTTCTGGTTCGACTCGGACTCCGACCCGCTGGACCTGGCCGCCTTCGACGCCTCGGGCACGCAGCTGCCCGCGGGCAACACCGGCGTCGGCCACGGCTGATGGGCACTTTGCCCGCGTAAAACGTGGGCGCTTTCCCCGCCCGCGATGCGGGGAAAGCGCCGTTCAGCTCTTGCGGCGAAGGAAGCGGAGCGCGACGACGAGTCCGGCGAGGACCACGGCGACCGCGAGCACGATCCACACCCAGGTCGGCAGCAGGCCTTCGAGAGTGGTCTCCTCCGCCCGCGGAGCAGGCGTCGCGCTGGTCGCCGGTTGTGAAGCGGGCGCGGCATTGCTGGACGACGGCGCCGCGACCGGGGCGGACAGGTTGAACTTCACCGTTCCGCCGGACTCGTGCGAGTCCTCGAAGGTCACCTTGTAGCGCAAGGTGTACTCACCCGCGGGCCCCACGGCCTGGACCGGCGCGGTGATCACGGCCCCGGCGACCTCCGCGCGGCCGACGGTCCACTTCGCGTTCTCGGGCCCGGTGATCTGGATCGGGTCCGCGTTGAGAGTGACCGGACCGGTGAAGGTCAGCTTGATCTGCGTCGGCGGCGTCGCCAGCGAAGCGCCCCTCTCCGGGTCGCTGCTCTTCAACTCCGAGTGAGCCATCGCCGGCGTCGCCGCACCCAGCAACGCCAACCCGGTGACCAGCAGCGACGCGCCGAACCGCTTGAACCTCATCTGGACATACCCCCACTCCTCGCTGGCATGACAGTAGTCGGTCACCTGGGCTTCGCGGTTCCCCAAGTACCCTTCCTCGGGCCCGGTCAGTAGCCCCCGTCCGGTAGCTGGCCGAAGTAGTCGTCGTTCAGGTCGGTCTCCAGCCCCGGGCTGACGCCGAACGGCCCGGTCAGCCCGCCTTTGACCTTGACCCGGCGCTTGCCGTCTTCACCGGATTCGACACCCACCCCGAACTTCGCGCCCACCCCCGCCGACAGCTCGGGCTTGGCCTTGACCAGCAGCGGCCCGAGCGGCAGCTCCATCTCCGGCCCGGTGACCTTCGCGCCGAGCAAGGCTTCGAGGTCGATCTGCGGGCCCTCCTTGGTGATGGTCAGCTCCAGTTTGCCGTCGATGCCGAACGAGTAGTCCCCCTCGACCAACCCGTTTAACGCGCTCCAGTGCCCCTGGTCGGCGTAGGCGTACCCCTCGACGGAGAAGATGCGCCCCTTCCTGTTCGGCCCCTCCGGTTTGAAGCCCGCGTCAGGACCGGTCGACTCGACCTTCAGCAGGCGACCGATGGCGTCCTGGATGGGTTTGCCGATCCGGGCCAGCTTTTCCACTATCAGTTCACAACCGTCGTTGTCCTGCTTGCAGCCTGGAGTGACCCAGTCGTCATCGTCGCCCCAAGGAATGCCGCCGTCGCCATCCGCGGGTGCCGTCAGGCTCGCCAGGCGAGTGGTCGGCACGGACGTCGCGGGGACGGATCGGGCGCGGATGTTCGAGGGCCGCTCCACCCTGGATGGCTTCTTGTCCCGCTTCTCGGCCTTGTCGTCATTGTCGTCATCGTCGTGGTCGTCATCGTCGTGGTCGTCATCGTCGTGGTCGTCGCGGGGCTTTTCGGCCTTGCGGTTCTTCCAGTCCTCAGTGTGGTCCCACTGGTCCTTTTTGGACTCCCGGCCCTCGTCATCGTCGTGATCGCGATGCCCGGACTTGCGGCCTTCGCTGTATTCATAGTCCTTTTCGGACTTGCGATCGTTGCCGTCGTCGTTGTTGTCGTGGTCCCGCTGCCGGGGCTTCTTGTCGTTGCCCTTGTTGTCCTTCTTGCCGTCGTCGTTGTTGTCATGGTCCCGCTGCCGGGGCTTCTTGTCGTTGCCCTTGTTGTCCTTCTTGCCGTCGTCGTCGTTGTCGTGGTCCCGCTGCCAAGGCTTCTTGTCGTTGCCCTTGTTGTCCTTCTTGCCGTCGTCGTTGTCGTCGCGGTCCTTCTGCTCAGGCTTGCCGGTCTTCTTCCCGTTGTCTTTGTCCTGGCTACGCGGCTTTACCGCCTGTTTCTTCGACGGTTCCACCGGCTTCAGCTGCTCACCCTTCTTCTGCAGGTCGCTCTTTCCCTCAGGCTTGATGATCTGCGGAATACGCTGGGTCTTGTTCTGCGGCGCGAGGCCGAGCGGACGATCCCCCGTCGACCCCTTACCGCCGCCCTTGCCACCGCCTTCGCACCCCGCCGTACTCGCTTTGCACACGTCGGCGCCGGGACTCTCTTTCGCCTGCGCGACAGCCGCCCCTGTCAACCCGAAGAAAACAGCGAACGCCGCGCCGGTCGTCACCTGACCGAGAACACGCGGGACGCTGGAAACCGTGCTTGCCATCTGACCGCCCTCGTCGGTGGCCGTGGATCGGCCACGGCCTGGACAATCACGGTGCGCCGAGGTGGTTCAGTGCCGGTTCATCGGCGGTACAACGCCGTGGCCTGGCCGGACCAGGTTCGGCTGATGAACAGATCCTGGGGGATTCGCCTGCCTGCTCCTCGCCGTCACCGCGTGATCAGGGGCGCTGCGCGTAGCGGGTGGTGAGGGCGTTGAGATCGAGGGTGAGCGGGACGCCGTCGAAGTCGAGTGACACCTTGCCGGTGTGCTCACCGAAGTTCTCGTACTCGCCGTCGACCAGGCGGTAGGTGACCATGCTGACCGGAGCGTCGAGGTCGACGATCCAGTAGTGCTCGATACCGACCTCGGCGTACTCGGAGAACTTGGTGACCCGGTCGGTGCGGACGGTGCCTTCGGAGAGCACCTCGATCACGAGCCGCACGTCCTCGGGAGACACCCTCGGAACGTTCAGGTCGGTCAGGCTCGTGACGACGACGTCCGGCACACGAAGGGTCAACGGTTCCTCGGCGATCAGCAACTCGACGGCGGCCAGAGCCGGGAGCCGCCCGTCCAGCCAGTACGCGAGTCGCGTCACGGCCAATTGGTGCCGGGCGCCCAAAGAGGGCGGCATGACCAGCACGCCGTCGGCCACTTCGGCTCGGTTCCGGGGCATGGACGCCCAGTCGGCGAGGGTCACCTGGCTCATCGGTAGTGCGGACTCGTCATTCCGTGAAATCGCCGGCCGGAGCGCCCCAGGACCCCGGGGCCTCGCCGCGTTCCTCCGCCAAAGCACGCCGCCGCGCGTTCTCGCCGCGCACCCGCTCCACTTCGGACTGGATGTACTCGTCGTCGTAACGCTGGAACACGCGTGCCGGGTTGCCCGCGACCAGTGTGCGCGGCGGGACGTCCTTGGCGACCACGGAATTCGGCTGCACGGTGGCGAAATCGCCGATCGTCACCCCCGCCATGATCACCACGAGGCCGCCGATGAAGCAGCCCTTGCCGATCTTCACCGGCTTGCGCTCGATGAGGTCGCTGCCGGAATGGTTTTGCAGTGTCATGTTCGCGAGCCAGCTGGAATGGGTGAAGATCAGCGTGTTCAGGCCGATGCTGGTGTGCTCGCCGATCTCCAGCCCGCCGCTCGCGTCGAGCGCGGCGCCTTCGCCGATCCAGCAGTGTTCGCCGATCGTCAGATTTTCCGGACTGATGATCTTGACCCGTTCGCGGACTCGCGTCGACTCGGGCAGTCCGTAGAACTTGGCGCGCTCGGCGTCGTTCATGTACTGCGAGACGAGTTCGGTCAGGATCTGCGGGCGCAGCCGGTTGCTACGCTCGTCATCGAAGAACATCGGCCTCGGTCACCAGTTTCTCGAAGGTGCGCAGGTGTTCGTCGGCGACGACGTCGAGGCCGAAGTTGGCCCGCACCATCGTGCTTTCCCGCTGTGCCACCAAAGCCCGCTTCTCGGGGTTGTCAAGCAGTTCGATGACGGTGTTCGCCACCGCCTCGCTGTCGTCCGGCCGCACCAGCAGGATGTTCTCGCCGTTGCGCAGTTCGATGCCCGGGTAGTTGTCCTCGGTTACCGAAGCGATGGTCGCGGTCCCCGAGAGCATCGCTTCCAGCGACGCGGTGCCGCAGCCGCCGTTGAGGTCGTGCGTGACGATGTCGGCCGCGGCGAAGTACGCGGGGACGTCCGCCTTCGGCACGGCGCCGGTGACGATGATGGCGTCCGCGACGCCGAGTTCTTCCGCCCGCTTCAGGAAGACGTCGTGATACACGCGGCCGACGACGACCACCTTCACACCGGGATGTTTGTCCAAAATGGACGGCAGCGCCTCGACAAGCGGGAGCCGGTTGCGCAGCGGGATCACGTGCCCGAGCGAGACGATCACCGGACCGTCACCCAGTTCGTGCTCCGCGCGTACGTCGAGGGTCAACGGCTTGTCGAAATTCCCGGTGTCGACGGCGATCGGGAAGTAGTCCGAGTTGTCGTCGCTCGTGCCGTAGCGCTCGACGCAGTAGTCCACGCCGAGCTTGTCGAGGATGACGTACCGCGGCTTGAGGTAACGCAGGATCGGGTTCACCAGCACGGTGTCCAGGAACCGGAAGACCCCGCCGTACAGCTTGTTGTCGCTGATCAGCAGCGTGTGGATGGTCAGCAGCATCGGCAGCTTCCGCCGCCGCGCGTAGAGCCCGGCCAGCCAGGACAGGTCGAAGAACTGCCCGTGCAGGTGGACGGCGTCCGGTTTGAACTCGTCCAGCAGCTTCCACAGCCGCCGCCAGTTCCCCGGCCGCAGCGAGGCGAAGCTCATGTCGAAGTCGATCGACAGGCCCACCTGCGGCATCTTCACCGCGGGCAGGCGGACGACGCGGTAGCCGTCCTTCGTCTCGTCGGCCGGGGCGTCGGCGTAGGCCGCGGTGATCGCGAGCACCTCGTGCCCGCTCGCGGCGTACTGCTCGGCCAGGGACGCCGCCATATGCGCGCTTCCGCCCACCCTCGGCGGGAAGAAGTTGTTCACGACCGCGATGCGCATGACGCGGCTCTCCCCCGGCCCGGCAGTCACTCCGAGGCCTTCACCAGTTCGCGCATGCCCTCTTCCACCGAGATCTTCGGCTCCCAGCCGAGGATCTCGCGGGCGCGGGTGATGTCCGCCGCGCGGCGGGAAACGAGCACGTCACGCTCGTTGAACAGCGGCTCGACGTCGACCCCGACGGCGTCGATGAGGATCTTCGCCAGCGTGGCGATCGAGGTGTCGATGCCGGTGCCGATGTTGATCGGCACTCCTGCCTGCTCGGACTCGAGCGCCGCGACGACCGAGCGGGCGAGGTCGGTGACGTGCACGAAGTCCATCGACTGGTCGCCGCGGCCGTCGATGACCGGCGGCTGGCCGGCGCGCAGGCGCTGGATGAAGTGGTTGATCACCGACGTGTAGTAGGCCTCGATCTTCTGGCCGGGGCCGTACACGTTGAAGAACCGCAGCGCGTTCCAGGAAAGGCCCTTGGTGCGCTCGTAGAAGCCGAGCATGTCCTCGCCCGCGCGCTTCGAGATGCAGTACGGCGTGAGCGGCTTGAGCTCGTCGTCCTCGTGCATCGGCAGCCGCTTCGGTTCGCCGTAGACGGACGCGGTCGAGGCGAACACGATCCGCTCGACACCCTCGTCCGCCGCGGCGGCGAAGACGTTGTGGTTGCCGACCATGTTGATGTCGATGGACTCGTGCGGATCCGCGACCGACTTGTTGATCGACACGGTGGCGAAGTGGATCACGTGCGTGCAGCCACGCATGGCCTCACGCACGGCGCCGCCGTAGCGCACGTCCTTCTCGACGAGTTCGACCTTGCCGGTGGCGATGAACTCGTTCACCCTGGCGCGGTCGCCACGCGTCATGTTGTCGAGGATGCGGACGGTGTAGCCGCCTTCGATCAGCATCGGGATGACGTGCGCGGCGATGAAACCGCCGCCCCCGGTGAAGAGGACCTTCTTGTCGGGCATTTCTCTCCTAGCTCGCCCACGCGACGCTGACGGTCTCGATGACCCGGTCGACTTGGGCATCGGTGAGGTTGGCGTGCATGGGGATGGCGAGGTGACGGGCGAAGAGGTCCGCCGAAACCGGCAAGGTCTGCGTCTTGCCGTAGATGGGCTGAAGATGCGAGGCGTAGGTGCCGAAGTTGCACTGCACGCCCTGCTCGCGGATCCGCAACGCGAGCGCGTCACGGTCGATCTCCGGGGCCACCGTGAGGATGTAGGCCTGCCACGGGTGCTCGCGATCGGGCAGTTCCACGGGGACGTCGAGGCCGGGCAGGTTCTCGAAGGCCTCGTGGTAGCGCTTGGCCACCGAACGACGGGCCGAGAGCAGGTCCGGGAGGCGGTCCAGCTGGACGTTCATGATCGCGGCCTGGATGTCCGAGAGCCGGAAGTTGTAGCCCAGTTCGTGGAACTCCGGGATCGGCAGCGCGCCCGAACCCTCACGGGTGATGGCGGGCTCGATGCCGTAGGTGTGCAGCTTGCGCGCGTGCGCGATGAGGTCTTCGCGGTCCGAGACCAGCGCGCCACCCTCGCCCGCGGTGATGCCCTTGCGGCCGTGGAAGGAGAACGCGGCCAGGTCGGCGAGGCTGCCCGCCGGACGGGTCTTGTAGGTCGCGCCCGCGGCGCAGGCGGCGTCTTCGAACAGCCACAGGCCGTGCTTGTCGGCGATCGCGCGGTACTCGTCGAAGTCACCCGGCTGCCCGGCGACGTCGACGGCGAGGATTCCGACGGTGCGCGGGGTGATCAGCGCTTCGATCGACGCGGGGTCGGCGCTCCACACGTCCGGGCGAATGTCGGCGAACACCGGCGTCGCGCCCGCCTGGAGCACGGCGTGGCCGGTGGCGGGGAACGTGTAGTCGCCGACGATGACCTCGTCACCCGGCTTCACACCGAGTACACGGAGGCCGAGGAAGAGTGCGGAGCCACAGTTGCTGGTGGTCAGGGCGTGTGCGGTGCCGACGGTCTTCGCGAAGCGTTCCTCGAAACGGCGGCACGCGGGGCCGGCACCGGCCAGCCAACCGGACCGGAAGACCTCCGCCACCGCGGCGAGCTCTTCGTCGCCGACGGTCGGCTGACCGAGGACGACGGGTTCCTGCGTAGACATACCACTCCCATTGCGTGGGGACCGGCCGAAGTGTATAGACGCCGTTCGGCGGATCTCGGGCGGGCTGGATCCGCCCAGGTCAATACGCGTACCCCGTTAGGGTGCCTTTATGCGATTCGGCGTTCTGGGTGCGACTGAGGTACGCCGCGAAGACGGCACCCTCGTCCCGGTCGGCGGGCCGAGGGTGCGGACGCTGCTCGCGTTGCTCGCGCTGGAGGCGGGCCGGGTCGTCCCGGCCGAGCGGCTCATCGACGGTCTTTACGGCGAGCAGCCGCCGGAAGGCGTGGCGAACGCGCTCCAGTCGCAGGTCTCGCGGCTGCGCGGCGCGCTGAAGGACCTCGCACCCGTCGAGTTCAGCCCGGCGGGTTACCGGCTGGCCGTGGACCGCGACGACGTCGACGTGCACCGGTTCGAGCGGCTCGCCGCCGAGGGCCGTCGCACTCTCGCGGCGGGAGACGCCGCGAAGGCGGCTGAACTGCTTCGCGAGGCGCTCGCGCTCTGGCGAGGTCCGGCGTTCGCGGACATCACCGACGCGCCGTTCCGGGATCCGCAGGTCACCAGGCTCACCGAACTGAAGACGTCGGCGAGCGAGGACCACGTCGAAGCGGACCTCAAGCTGGGGCGGCACGAAGACGTCCTCGCCGAGCTTCGCGAGATCGTCGCCGACCAGCCACTGCGGGAACGACCACGCGCGTTGCTGATCCGCGCACTGCACCGGGCGGGCCGTCAGGCCGACGCGCTCACCGCGTTCGAGGACGCCCGGCGCGTGCTCGCCGACGAACTCGGCGCGGATCCGGGGCCGGAACTCGCCGCCGCGCATCTGGCCGTGCTGCGTGGCGAGACTTCTCCCGGCAGGGAGATGACCGCACCGCTTCCCGTGCAGCTGACCAGCTTCATCGGACGCGAAGGCGACCTTCGGCACGTGCTCGACCAGCTGGACCGCTCCCGGCTGGTGACGCTGACCGGCCCCGGCGGGACGGGTAAGACCCGGCTGGCGCTCGAAGCCGCGGCCGGGATGGACCTCCCGGCGGTGTTCGTCGAACTCGCGCCCTACAGCGAGGACTCCGACGTCGCCCACGCCGTGCTCAGCGCACTCGGCCTGCGGACCGTCCCGGTCGGCGCGGCGACCGTCCAGATGGGGAAAGAGCCGGTCGGCAGGCTGATCGACGCGCTGGCCGACCGGGCGGTGCTGCTGGTGCTCGACAACTGCGAGCATCTTCTCGACGCCGCCGCGAAGCTGGTCGCCCGGCTGCTCGGCGCGGCCGCGGCGCTGCGTGTGCTCACCACCAGCCGCGAACCACTCGGCATCACCGGCGAGGTCGTCTCCCCCGTGCCGCGGCTCGCCGTGCCGCCGCCGGGGACGTCGCCCGGCCGGTCGCTGGAGTTCTCCGCCGTGCGGCTGTTCGCCGACCGCGCGCGGGCGGGCGACCCCGGATTCGCCGTCGACGACACCACCGCGGGCGACGTCCAACGCGTCTGCGCCGCACTCGACGGGCTGCCGCTGGCCATCGAACTCGCCGCGGCCCGCGTCCGGACCCTCCCGGTCGGCGAGATCGCCGCCCGGCTGGATGACCGCTTCCGCCTGCTCTCACGCGGCAGCCGGGTGGCCGAGACGCGCCACCGCACGCTGCGCGGCGTCGTCGAATGGAGCTGGGACCTCCTGGAAGAGGACGAACGGCTGCTCGGCAGGCGGCTGACCGTCTTCGCGGGCGGCACCACCCTCGCCGACGCCGAAGCGGTCTGCGACGTGCCGGATATCGCGGATCTGCTGCCGTCCCTCGTGGACAGGTCGCTGGTCGAACGCACCGGGGACCGGTACCGGATGCTCGAAACCATCCGGGCCTTCTTCGCCGAAAAGCTCGCCGAAGCGGGCGAAGCCGAGGAGATCCGGCGCACGCACGCCGAGCACTTCCTCGCCCTCGCCGAGGAGGCCGACCCGCGCCTGCGCACTGGCGACCAGCTGCGCTGGCTCGACCGTCTCGACGCCGCCTACGACGACCTCCTGGCCACGTTGCACTGGGCTTCCGAGGCGGACCTGCGGATCGCACTCCGGCTTTCGGCCGCACTGGTGACGTACTGGTGGATGCGCGGTCGCCGATTCGAAGGCTCGACGTTATGCCTCGAAGTGGTCAAACGGCTCGGTCCGAAACCGGGAGAAGGCCTTGAGGAGCAATACCAGCTCTGCGTGCTCAACGCCGCCGCCGGAGCCCGCGGCCACGAAGCACTCGACCGGCATCTTCCGGTGGCGGACGACCTCGTGCGGAATATGGCAAGGCCGCCGAAGAATCCGGCGTTACTGATGTTGATGGGGGTGGTGACCGGGCCGCCCGGTGACGACGACGAGCTGCTCAAACGCGGTCAGGCCCTGTTGGCGCGCGGTGACGCGTGGAGTCTCGCGCTGGTGCCGACCGGATATGGGCTGCGCCTGTTGATGCAGGGCGAGCTCGAACGGGCTGAAGGGCTTCTGCGCGAAGGGGCGGCGGCGTTCCGAGCCCTAGGCGAACGCTGGGGTCTTTCGATGACACTCGACCATCTGTCGCAGATCCTGATCTGGACGAACCGGCAGGCCGAAGCCCTCGAAGTGATGAATGAGGCGCTCCGGCTGATGCGGGAGCTCGGCGCGTCCGATGACAACGCGGACCTGCTGTGCCGTCGCGGTGGCAGCAAACTGCTCCACGGCGACGCGGTGGGGGCGCGGGCGGACTTCGAACTCGCCATCGAGATCGCGCGCCGCTCCGGGATGCCCGAAACCCGGGCATTCGGGTACGTCGGCCTCGCTTCGCTCTCGCGGCACGGAGGCGATCTGGCCACGGCCCGCGCGCTGAGCGAACTCGCGCTTTCGGAGTGTTCCGGCCGCTCTTTCACGGCCGAAGGGGCCCGTGCCGGCGCGCGGATCTCGCTCGGCTGGGTCGCCATCGCCGAGGGCGACACCGACCGGGCGGAGGAGCTGCACCGGCTGGCGCTGAGGTCGGCGGATCAGTGGAACGACAGCACCACCGCGGCCTGTGCCGTCGAAGGCCTCGCCGGTGTCGCGCTGCTCCGGGGCGACCCCGAGCAGGCGGCGGTCCTGATCGGCGCCGCGGTGACCGTGCGGGGTACGCCGTTCGCCGTCGATCTGGACGCCGCCCTGCTCCGTTCGAGCGTGCGGGAGCGGCTTGGGGACGAGTTCGACCGGGCCTACCGCAAAGGGCTCGGCATCCGCGGTGCCGCTCAACTGGCGGGGTTGCCCAGCGAGTCGTGAGCGGACCGCGTCAGCTGGATCCCCTGCGGCGCGAACCGGCCGACGGCCTCGGTCAGCAGACGCGAGTCCAGTTCGCTGTCGTGCACCGCGACGTACAGCGGCGCCGCGTTGACCGGCAGCGCGCCGAGCCGGGTCATGCCGGGGCCGACCGGGTCGATGGTGAGGTGGGTGACGTCGCGCCAAGGCACGATCGTCCGCTCCACCCGGACGCCGACCGCGTCCAGTTCGAAGAGCACCCACTGCTGGTCGTGCAGTGACTTCACGTAGGCGATGGTGCCGACGCCACCGGCGATCACGACGATCCGCAGCGGGCCGGGCGCCCCGATCGCGCCGAAGAGCGCGGCCACGGCGAAGAAGGCCACGAGGAGACCGGTCAGCTTCGCGGCGCCGACGAGGCCCGCGTTCGGCTTGTGCACCCGGAAACGCACGGTACGCATCAGCTGTTTGGTCAGCGCGCCACCGCCGATGGCGGCGGCCAGCCCGGCCAGCGTCGCCACCAGCGCGCCCGGGGAGAAGTCCGCGAGAACGTTGTAGCCGGCGACGAGGGCGACGAATCCACCCGCGACGGTCAGGAGCAGGGCACCCTTACCCTTGCGGATGTCCCGCTCGCGCTGGTCGAGCGCGGCCTGGTCAGGAGAGGCGACAAAGCCGCCGTCGATATTCCTCATCGGGCGTCACGCTGCGCTGCTGCGGCGGAGGTGCGGCGCTCACGCTGGCGGCGGTCGAGGACGTAGAGGACGCCGCCGGCGATGGCGCTCAGCGCGGCGTAGCCCAGGTCTTCGAGGCCGTCCTCCGGGTAGCCGGTGGAGAACTCGCTGATCGCGAGCGCGATGAAGAGGACACAGAACACGCCACCGGCGATCATGTAGACCTTGTTGCCGATCATGGGATTCCCTCGCTTGTCGTTGCGGTGATGAAGCAACTTTCGCGCGGGGCACATGACATTCCGATGACAAGCACCGGCATCCGGTCAGCCGTCGGTGCGTGGGCCGTCACCGGTCGCGGACAAGTTCCCGCCATGACCCACCTCGCGGGATCTCCCGAAGGAGCGACTGCGCCCGTCGACCACGGAATTGCTGCGCTCGGGCCGGGGGCTGCGGGCACCCCTGAGTGCACCTCCCCTGAACCAAGCGCGTGAAGGCCCCCTTCCCTCGGGTCAGCCGAGGGAAGGGGACCTTCACGCGGCTCAGCCGAGGGAAGGGGACCTTCACGCGGCTCAGCCGAGGGAAGGGGACCAGATATGA
>NZ_JBFBBY010000036.1:0-60001 GCF_040682875.1 Amycolatopsis sp. NPDC051071
CTTGCGCCTAGCGCAAGGAAGGGGGCCTTCCTGTACTTCACACGAGCAACGCCACAGGTGACGCGTAAGCGCTCAAGAGCGGAGTCGCTCTAACGACCCGAATCACTCACGACCCCCGCGGCCGACGCCACCTGTGCCCCTGTCGCCACACCTGCCACTGTCCATAACGGACGCATGCGCCCGGGTGTCGCGCCGGCTCTCGTTGCCGACAAGAACCCTAGCGGCGCCGGTGCTGCGCCGGAGACGTGATCGTCGCCCGATCCTCGTAGGATCCCGGCCTGCCGCGGTCGACGTGAAACGTCGTCAGGGTGCTCACCGGCGAGCGCGGGTCGCGCCGGTCGCCGATCACCCGCATCTGGGTGCTCCAGCGGCGCGGGGTGACCTCGTAGACGTCGTAGCCGTACCGGTTGCCCTCGAAGTACTTGAGGTGCGGGTTCGCCGCGCCCATCTTCGGGCCGTTCGTGGCGTTCCACTCGGGGGAGTAGGCGCCGGAGGAGACCGAGTGCGCGGTGAACTCCGTGCCGATCACCGGGCTCGCCGGATCGGCGAAATCCGGGCGGATGTCGTCGACGAACGCGGAGTGCCAGTCGCCGGTGATCACCACGAGGTCTTCGAGGCCGCTCTGTGCCACGTGGGTCAGCACCTCCTCGCGTTCGGCAAGGAAGCCGTCCCACTGGTCGGTGAACATGTAGCCGCCACCGGGTTTGGCCAGCTGGCTCAGCATGATGGAGTTCACCCAGCAGTGCCACGCCTCGCCGGCGCCGGTCACCTGGTCCTTGAGCCACGCCTTCTGGTCGGCACCGAGGATCGTGCCGTCGGGCAGGTTCTGCGCCGACCGGTACTGCCGAAGATCCAAAATGGACAGGTCGAGCAGGTCGCCCCAGCGCCGCTGCCGGTGGATCCGCGGGGTCGCCGGATGGTCCGGCCGCACCGGCATATGCTCGAACCAGGCCTGATACGCCGCCGACCGGCGGGCCCGCAGTGACGGCGTGGTGCCGCTGTAGTCGTTGACGACCTCGTGGTCGTCCCACGTGATGAACCAGGGATGCGCCGCGTGGGCGTCCCGCAGCGAGGGGTCGGACTTGTAGAGCGCGTGCCGCCGCCGGTACGACGGCAGGTCCAGCACCTCGGGACCTTCGTGGTCGCGCAGCGGGTTCCCGCCGACCTGACCGTGCTCGTAGACGTAGTCGCCGAGATGGACGACGAAATCGAGGTCCTCCCGCGCGATCCCGGCGTGCGCCGCGTAGAACCCGTCGTGGAAGGCCTGGCAGTTCGCCGAGGCGAACCGCACCCGCCGGACCGGCCCGACCGGCGCGGTGCGGGTGCGGCCGACCCGGCTGACCTTGCCGAGCGCGGTGAAGCGGTAGAAGTATTGCTCACCAGGTTCGAGCCCGGCCACCGAAACGTGCACGCTGTGCCCGAGCGCGACGGTGGCCGCCGCCGTCCCGTGTGCCACGCGGCGGCGGAACCCGCGGTCGGTGGCGATCTCCCAGCCGACCTCTTCGGTGTCCTTGAGCGGCTGCTCGAACTCCATCGGCTTCGGCGCGAGCCGGGTCCAGAGCGCGACGCCGTGCGGGACCGGGTCGCCGGACGCGACGCCGAGGGTGAACGGCGCCTCGTCCCAGCTCGCCCCGAGTTGTGCCGCGGCCTCTTCGGCCTGCGCGACGGTCATGCGCGAACTCAACGGCCAGGCCAGCCCCAGCGCCCCGGCGGTGGCGGCGCCTCGTAACAGGTCCCGGCGGTTGACGGACATGGAGGTTCTCCTCAGCGTCGTGGTGGGTCGCTCCACGACACCGAACACGGTCGAGATGGCCGGTGGTGAACGTCGGGGAAAACTCTTGCCAGCCGGTTCGGACGGTGATGACGACCTTGCCGCGCGCGCAGGGCCTCGGTTGCCGGCGGTGTCGAGGTTGCGAAGGGAGAACGCGCCTCAGGCCTCGGCGAGCGTCTCTTCGAGGGCCGCGCGATGAGTCGGCTTCGCCTCTTCGTAGCGACGGCGGCCTTCGTCGGTCACGACGACGAAGATCCCTCGCCGGTCCGATTCGCAGAGCGCGCGCTGTACGAGCCCTTCGCGCTCCAGGCGGGCGACGAGTCGTGAGGTGGCGCTCTGGCTCAGGTGGACGACCTCGGTCAGATCGGCCGCGCGGCATTTGCCGATGACGCAGTTCACCAGTCGTTCGAGGGCTTCGAACTCGGTGACGCCGAGTCCGTGACGCTCCTGGAGCCGGCACTCGAGCGTGCCGAAGACCGCCGCGTGCCGGGCGGACAGGTTGTGCCACTCCTGCAACAGGCCTTGCTCAGCGACATCGCTCACGCGGCCCAAGATAGCATGCACGTGAATTTTATGCAAAGTCATCTAATGCGCTTGCATTAGATGCGTATGCATGTAGTGTACCGATCATGAGTTCTTCCGTGCAGCTGTCCACCAGCTCGACAAGGTGGGACGCGCGCCTCTGGGGTGTCCTGCTCACTGTGTCCGTCGTCGTGGGCCTCGACGCGCTCGATGTGTCGATGGTCGCCGTCGCCCTCCCGTCCATTCAGGCCGAACTCGGCCTTTCCACCGGTGCTCTGCAGTGGATCATCAGTGCCTACGTGCTCGGCTACGGCGGCCTGCTGCTTCTCGGCGGGCGCACCGCCGACCTGCTCGGCAGGCGCAGGGTCTTCCTCATCGCCGTCGCGGTTTTCGCGCTCGCGTCCCTGCTCGGCGGCCTCGTCGACGACGGTGCGCTGCTGATCGCCACCCGCTTCATCAAGGGCCTCGCGGCCGCGTTCACCGCACCGGCGGCCTTGTCCATCATCACCACGACCTTCCACGAAGGCCCCGCCCGCAACCGGGCGATCAGCATCTTCGCCGTGTTCGGTGCCAGCGGTTACTCCGCGGGCCTCGTGTTCTCCGGTCTGCTCACCGAGGTGGGCTGGCGCTGGACGTTCCTGCTGCCGGTGCCGATCGCACTCGCCGCGCTGGTCGCCGCGATCAAGCTGATCCCGTCCTACCAGCCACAGACCGGTGGCGGCTATGACTTCCCTGGCGCGATCACCGGTGCCGCCGGTTCGCTCCTGCTGGTCTTCGCCGTGGTCGAGGCGCCGGAGATCGGCTGGGCCTCGCCGAGGACGCTGATCTCGTTCGCCCTCGCGCTCGCCCTGCTCGTCACGTTCGTGTTCATCGAGAAGCGCAGCAAGCACCCGCTGCTGCGGCTCGGCATCCTGCGTTCCGGTCCGCTGGCCCGCGCCAACCTCGGCGGCGCGACGTTCTTCGGTGCCTACATCGGTTTCCAGTTCGTGGTCATGCTGTACCTGCAGACCGTGCTGGGCTGGTCCGCGTTGCAGACCGCGCTCGGGTTCCTGCCCGCCGCGCTGATCGTGGCCTTCGGTTCGCCCAGGATCGAGCCGCTGATCGACCGGCTCGGCACGCCGCGCACGATTCTCGCGGGCGTCGTCGCCCACGTCATCGGGTACGCGTTGTTCCTGCGGATCGACGAGAGCTCCAGCTACGCCGGTTCGGTGCTGCCGAGCATGGTCCTGCTGGGGGTCGGCTTCATGCTGGCGTTCTCGTCGCTGAACATCCAGGCGACCAACGGGATCTCGGACGACGAGCAGGGGCTCGCCGGCGGTCTGCTGAACACGTCGATCCAGGTCGGCGGCGCGATCGGCCTCGCCGTGGTGACCGCGGTCCTGACCGGGAACGCGGGTGGCGCCACCGGTCCCGCCGCGCTGCTCAACGGCCTGACCCCCGCGCTGACCGTCGTCACGGGTATCGCGGTGATCAGTGTCCTGGTCGCACTGTCGGGTGTGGTCGGCCTGCGCAGGGCCGAAGCCCGCACCACCGTCGCCGAACGAGAGTTCGCCGCTGCCGAATGACCCCGCGCTGACGCGCGTGAAGGCCCCCTTCCCTCGGCTCAGCCGAGGGAAGGGGGCTTTCACGCGCAATCACCAGCGGATCGGGAGGGACTTCAGCCCGTTCTGGAAGTTCGACCGCAAGCGCACCGGCTCCCCGTCGAGCGATACCTCGCCGAGCAGGTCCAAGACAGCTTCGAACATCGCCCGCAGCTGCACCTTGGCGAGTTGCGCGCCGAGGCAGAAATGCGGGCCGTGCCCGAAGGCCAGGTGATCGTTGGGCGTGCGGCCGACGTCGAAGCGGTCCGGGGCCTCGAAAACGGTCTCGTCGCGATTCGCGGCGGAGAACCAGACGACGACCTTGTCACCCGCGCGAATGTCCACACCGGACAGCCGGACGTCCTCGGTCGCGGTCCGGCGAAAGTGCATCACCGGCGACCACCAGCGCAACATCTCTTCCACCGCAACGGGAATCAGCGAGCGGTCGGCCAGCAGCCGCCGGTACTGATCCGGATGTGACAGCAGCGCCAGCATTCCGCCGGGGAGGCCGTTGCGCAGGGTTTCGTTGCCCGCCACGGAAAACAGCCAGAACAGGTTCTCGAACTCCGCGATCGAGACCCGTCCGTCCATATCGTCGACGTGCCCCATCAGGTTGCTCATCACGTCGTCGCCGGGATTCTCTCGTTTGTACTCGCCGAGCGCGGTGGCGTACGCGTAGAGGTCCGGCATCCCGGCACGCGTGCGTGGATCGGGCATCGTGCCGTCCGGCCCCGGTACCGGACGCACGGCCAGCGCAGCCCGCGCGAGAGCGGTGACCTCGTCGGCACTGACGGTCGCGCTCACCGCGTAGTCGGCGTCCTGGTAGCCGATCACACGGTTGCTCCAGTCGTACATCAGCCGCCGGTCCTGTTCGGGGATCCCGAAGACCTCGGCGAGCGTGAGCAACGGGAGATCGGCCGCGACGGCGGCGAAGTCACAGCGGCCGTCCACGACGACGTCGGTGATCAGATCCCTTGCCCAGCCGTAAATCCGCTCGGTCAGCCGGTCGATCGCACGCGGCGTGAACGCCTTCGTGAGCAGGCCCCGCAGCCGGGCGTGCTCGGGCGGGTCCATATTGAGCATCATCCGCCGGACGTAGCCGAGGTCCTGTTCGGTCGCCGGATCCCTGATCTGCGTCCCGCCGAGTCGCGACGAGAACAGCTTCGGATTGCGCAGCACGTGTTTGACGTCGGAATGCGCCAGCACGGCCCAGAAATCGTCCACCCGCACAACCGGCGACTCCCGGCGCAGCGCCGCGAGGTGCTCATACGGCACACCGCGGGTGTAGACGTCCGGATCGGTGATCACGGCTTCGAACACTAGCTTGTGGACAGGCGACTGGGGAAAGATCCGTCCGGTGGACACGTTGAAGATGCGCACCGCCGGAACCGACGGGCCCGCCGTCCTGCTGCTGCACGGCCTCGGCGCGACGGGTGCTGTCTGGGATGGCCTCGTGGCGCAGCCCGGATATCGCTGGCTGGCGCCCGACCTGCCCGGTCACGGCGGATCGGGCCGGTTGCCGCACTACTCGTTCGGTGGCCTTGCCGCCGCGATCGCCGACGCGCTCCCGGAACGTGGTCCGCTGCTGGTCATCGGCCACTCCCTCGGCGGGGTGGTCGGGCTCGCGCTGGCCAGCGGCTGGTTCGGCGTCGAGGTCACGGGCCTGCTCACGGTCGGGATCAAGGTCGAATGGAGCGAGGACGACCTCGCCTGGGCCGCCGCCATGGCTGCCCGGCCGCCGAAGGTGTTCCCGGCTCGCGAGGACGCCGAGCGCGGCTTCCTCAAGATCTCCGGCCTGGCAGGTCTGGCGGACGCCGATCCCGACGGCGTCGTCGAAACCGAAGGCGGCTGGCGGCTCGCACTGGACCCGGCCGCGTTCGCCGTCGGCGCGCCCGACATGCGCGGTCTCCTCGGCGCGGCCCGCTGCCCGGTCGTCCTCGCCACCGGTCAGAACGATCCGATGAGCCGCCCCGACCAGCTTCGCGCGCTCGACCCGGCCGCCACCGAACTCCCCGGCCTCGGTCACAACGCCCACGTCGAGTTCCCGACCGCGCTCCTTCCGCTTCTCTCGCGATTAGTCCTCTAGTTGCGGGGGGTGGTCAGCGCCGGAGGTGGCCCAGGACAGCGATGCCCTCGGCGATGTCGCTCGCCGGGCTCGATCCGTAGCCGAGGACGAGCCCCGGGTTCATCGGCCGCTGGCAATGCCACGACAGCGGCTGCACCTTCACGCCCTGCTCCAGCGCGGCGGCGGCGAAGTCGAGGTCGGAGAACCCGGCGTCGAACGTGATCGTCAGGTGCAGCCCGGCGGCCGCGCCGTGCACGACGGCGTCCGGCAGGTGCCGCTGGAGCGCGTCGATCATCGCGTCCCGCCGCCGCCGGTGGCGTTTGCGCACGAACCGCAGTTGCCGCTCCATCTCGCCGGATTCCATCAGATGCGCCAGTACCAGTTGCGGGAGGACGGCGTTGCCGAGGTCGGCGAACCGTTTGGCCGCGACCACCTGGTCCCGGTACCGCGACGGCACCAGCATCCAGCCGACCCGGAGCGCGGGCGCGAGCCACTTCGAGACGCTGCCCGCGTAGCAGACCTGTTCGGCGAGCATCGAGCGCAGCGCGGGAACCGGCGGGCGGTCGTAGCGGTGCTCGGCGTCGTAGTCGTCCTCGATGATCAGCCCGCCGTCGGCCGCCCAGCGCATCAGCTCACGACGGCGTTCCCCGCCGAGTACGACACCGGTCGGGAACTGGTGCGCGGGGGTGACCAGTACGGCGGGTGCGCCGCTGCGGACGAGTTCGCCGACGTCGATGCCCTCCTCGTCGACGCGGATCGGCGGCGTGCCGAGCCGCCGGTCGTGCAGATGCTGCCGCGCGCCGAGCGAACTCGGGTCCTCGACGGCGATCTCGGAGATCCCGTTGTCGCACAACACCTGCGCCAGCAGGCCGAGACCCTGCGCGACGCCGGCGACGATCAGGACGTCGTCGGCGTCGGCGGTGATCCCGCGGGTGCGCGCGATCCAGTGCGCGATGGCCAGCCGCAGCGCGGGCGCGCCACGCGGGTCGCCGTAGCCGAAGTCGGCCGCCGAAAGGTCGTTGAGCACCGTGCGTTCCGCGCGCAGCCACGCCGTCCGCGGGAAGGCCGTCAGATCCGGCACGCCGGGGGACAGGTCGAACCTCGCCGGGGTCGCCCGCAGGGAGTCGAACACGCCGATCCCCGGGGCCGGGCGGAAGATCGTGCCCGCCGACGGCGGCCCGGGTGCCGTCTGTTCCTTCGTCCTCGCCGGCGCGGCGACGACCACCGTGCCCGCGCGGCCGCGCCCGGCGACGTGGCCGTCCTCGACCAGCCGCTGGTAAGCCTCGGTGACCACGCCCCGGGAGACGTTCAGATCCGCGGCCAGCGACCTGGTCGCGGGCAGCCTGCTGCCGACCGGGAGGCGGCCGTCGGAGATGGCGTGGCGCAACCGGGACGCCAGCCAGTCCGACCGGCGCCCCGGTGGTGCGTCCCCGATGTCCAGCTGCAGGAAGTCCGAGCCCTCGGCAGTCACCTGATCATTGTGTCACTCGGGTTCGTAGGCGAGGTTCGGGCGCAGCCACTGCTCCACAGTGGACAGATCGAGGCCGCGGCGGACGGCGTAGTCCTCGACCTGATCCTTGCCGAGCCGTCCGACGGTGAAGTACTTCGCGTCGGGATGGGCGAAGATCAGCCCGGACACACTCGCCGCCGGCGACATCGCGAAGGACTCCGTCAGCGTCATCCCGAGGCGATCGGAGTCGAGCAGGTCGAACAGCTCCTGCTTCTCGCTGTGATCCGGGCTGGCCGGGTAGCCGAGCGCGGGGCGGATCCCGCGGAACTTCTCGGCGTGCAGGTCTTCCAGTTTCGGATCGGCGTCCGGCTCGAACCAGTCCCGCCGCGCCTTCAGGTGGATGTACTCGGCGAACGCCTCGGCGAGCCGGTCGGCGAGTGCCTTCACCATGATGGCGCGATAGTCGTCCTGCTTCGCCTCGAACTCGGCCGCGAAGTCCTCGGCACCGAGGATGGTGACCGCGAACCCGCCGAGGTGATCGCCCGCACCAGCTGGAGCGATGTAGTCGGACAGGCAGCGGTTCGGCCGCGACAGCGGCTTCTTGGTCTGCTGGCGCAGCATCGGGAACTTCACGCCCGACTCCAGGACGATGTCGTCGCCTTCGGAGTGCGCCGGCCAGAACGCGTACGCGCCCTTGGCCTGGAACCGCTCCTCGGCGATGATCTGGTCCATCAGGGTGTTCGCGTCGTCGAACAGCTCCTGCGCGACCGGGTTCGCGAGGATCGCCGGGTACTTACCCTTCAGCTCCCAGGCCAGGAAGAGGAAGGTCCAGTCGATCATCTCGCGCAGCTCGGTGAGCGTCGGCTCGACGTACCGGACGCCGGTGAACGCGGGTGTCGGGACCTCGTCGAACGAGACCTTCTCCGGGTTCGCCCTTGCCTGCTCGATCTTCAGCAGCGGGGTGCGCTGCTTGCTGGCGTGCTGCTCACGCAGCTTCTCCTGGTCGGCCCGGTTGCTCTTGTCGAGGATCTCGGCGCGGTCCGCGTCGAGCAGGTCACCGACGACGCCGACGACACGCGAGGCGTCGAGGACATGCACGGTCGTGTTGTCGTAGGCGGGCGCGATGCGGACCGCGGTGTGCTGACGTGAAGTGGTCGCGCCGCCGATCAGCAGCGGCAGTTTCAGCCCGCGCCGCTGCATTTCCGTGGCGACGTTGACCATTTCGTCCAGCGACGGTGTGATGAGGCCGGAAAGCCCGATGGCGTCGGCACCCTCGGCGACGGCGGTGTCCAGGATGACCGCGGCCTGGACCATCACGCCGAGGTCGATCACCTCGTAGTTGTTGCAGCCGAGTACGACGCCGACGATGTTCTTGCCGATGTCGTGCACGTCGCCCTTGACCGTCGCCAGGACGATCTTTCCGTTGCCCTGGCGGGTTTCGACGCGGCCTTCGAGGCGGGCCTTCTCCTTCTCGGCCTCCATGTACGGCTCGAGATAGGCCACCGAACGCTTCATCACCCGCGCGCTCTTGACCACCTGCGGCAGGAACATCTTGCCGGAGCCGAACAGGTCGCCGACGATCTTCATACCGTCCATCAAGGGACCTTCGATGACCTCGAGCGGCCTCGGCAGCTGCTGCCGCGCCTCCTCGGTGTCCTCCTCGATGAAGTCGACGATCCCGTGCACCAGCGCGTGGCTGAGCCGCTCCGCGACCGGCTTTTCGCGCCAGGACAAGTCGATGACGCGTTGCGTGCCCTTGCCGCTGACCGTTTCCGCGAACGTGACGAGCCGGTCGGTGGCGTCTTCACGGCGATCGAAGAGCACGTCCTCGACCAGTTCCAGCAGATCCTTGGGGATGTCCTCGTAGACCGCGAGCTGCCCGGCGTTGACGATGCCCATGTCCAGCCCCGCGCGCACCGCGTACAGGAGGAAGGCCGAGTGCATCGCCTCACGCACGACGTTGTTGCCGCGGAAGGAGAACGAGAGGTTGGAGATACCGCCGCTGATGCGGACGCCGGGGCAGCGTTCCTTGATCCGCGGCAGCGCGTCGAGGAACGCCTTGGCGTACCCGTTGTGCTCGGAGATGCCGGTCGCGACGGCGAGCACGTTCGGGTCGAAGATGATGTCTTCGGCGACGAAACCGGCCTTCTGCGTCAGCAGGTCGTAGGCGCGGCCGCAGATCGCGACCTTGCGGTCGGCGGTGTCGGCCTGGCCCTGTTCGTCGAAGGCCATCACGACCACGCCCGCGCCGTAGTCGCGGATGCGCCGGGCCTGCTGGAGGAACTGCTCCTCGCCTTCCTTGAGGCTGATGGAGTTGACGACGCCCTTGCCCTGTACGCATTTCAGCCCGGCTTCGAGCACCGTCCAGCGCGAGCTGTCGATCATGATCGGCAGCCGGGCGACCTCGGGTTCGGTGGCGATGAGGTTGAGGAACGTCGTCATCGCTTTTTCGCTGTCGAGCAGGTCGGCGTCCATGTTGACGTCCAGCAGGTTCGCCCCGCCGCGCACCTGCTCCAGCGCGACGTCGACAGCGGCCTGATGGTCGTCGGCCTCGATCAGCTTGCGGAACTTGGCGGATCCGGTGACGTTGGTCCGCTCGCCGATCATGACGAACCCGGTGTCCTTGCCGATCTCGAACGGCTCGAGCCCGCTGAACCTGGTGTTCGCGTGCGGATCCGGCACGGCACGCGGCGGCATCCCGCGAACGGCGTCGGCGATTTCCTTGATATGCGCGGGTGTCGTGCCGCAGCACCCGCCGACGACGTTGACCATCCCGGCGGTGGCGAAGTCCGCGAGCAGGCCGCCGGTCTCCTCGGGTGTCTGGTCGTAACCGCCGAACGCGTTCGGCAGGCCCGCGTTGGGGTGACAGGCGGTGTACGTCCCGGCGAGGTGGGACAGTTCGGCGATATGCGGGCGCATTTCCTCGGCACCCAGCGAACAGTTGACGCCGACGAGCAGCGGTTGCGCGTGCTCGATGGAACTCCAGAACGCCTCGACCGTCTGCCCGGACAGCGTCCGGCCGCTCAGGTCGACGATCGTGACCGAGATCCACAGCGGCAGATGCGGTGCGACGTCGCGGGCGGCGGAGATCGCGGCCTTGCAGTTGAGGGTGTCGAAGATCGTCTCGATGAGCAGCAGGTCGACGCCGCCCTCGGCGAGCGCCTTGATCTGGTCGGCGTAGGAGGCGTACACCTCGTCGAAGCTGACCGCGCGGAACGCCGGGTCCTCGACCTTGGGGGACAACGACAACGTGACGTTCAGCGGCCCGACCGACCCGGCGACGAACTTCCCGCCCGCCGCGTCCGCCGCCTCACGGGCGATCTGGGCGCCACGCAGGTTCATCTCGTACGCGAGGTCTTCGAGCCCGTAGTCCGCCTGGCCGATCGTGGTGGCGGTGAACGTGTTCGTCGTGGTGATGTCCGCGCCCGCGTCGAGATACTGGCGGTGGATGTCGCGTACGACGTCCGGCCTGGTGATGTTCAGCAGATCCGGGTCGCCGGTGATGTCGCGGGGGTGTTCCTTGAACCGCTCGGTGCGGTAATCCTCTGGCTTGAGGCCGGCGTTCTGGAGCATCGACCCCCACGCGCCGTCGAGCACGACGATGCGCTCATCGAGCAGCTTTCGCAGGGCGGTCGTTTCCATCCAGCGCTCCTCCCATGTCGTGGGAGGCGCCCTTGCGGTGAAGTACCGGGGCCGAGCGTGGCGGACCCCGTGGTCCGTTGCAGCGCCTCTCGACCTTGCGGACGAGCTTACCGGACCCACACAAGGGCGCCTCTATTCAAAGCTGCGGTCCGGGTACAGCATGTCGTAAGTCTACTGCTCAGGCGGGATATCGGCGTGATGGTGGCCACTTTCGGGCCCGAGCGAGGTGTCCACAGACTGGGACGACATTCGTCGGATGTGAGCTGAATGGCGCAACTGTCGAAGAATCAGTAACAGCCTTCGGAGCGTGCCGATGTGATGATCACCAGGCTCGCGGGAGCGCGGGCCCATCCGGCAACGGAGGTATAGCGCTCTGGGGGAGGATGTTTCCGGTCGCGATCGACCGGTGGCTTCCTTCGATTCGCCATGTGGCTATCACGAAGTTGGCGATAGCTCGTCATTCACCTGAATTTGTGCTGCTCCGCCACCTATTTCGTGACGGAGCAGATCCCTGCTGCCCGGATCTCGTCATCATCTCGACCATAAGGATGTCTCATGCGCCAGCGACGTTCAGTCCGAAGACCTGCGATTCTTTGCTCCGCGTTCACCATCGCGCTCAGCGGTGTGGCCGCGACCGTGGGGGCGCAGGTGGCGTCCGCCGAGACGATCACCTGCCGGGCGAACGCGGGTGTCTTCTACACGAAACCGGACACGGTCCTGGAACTGGACCGGCACAACGAGCCCGAGACCGGCGCCAACTCCTGGACCGGCAGGGCGACGATCGGCAACACCTGGTTCGGCAAGACCTTGGCGGGTCCCGACGGCCGGATGTACCTGATCGCGGACAACGGCGATGTCACCCGCCAGCGCCGTCTCGCGACCGGGTGGGAGAACGGCGGTGCGGGCCAGGTCATCGCCACCGGCTGGTACGGCGTGACCCTGGCCTCCCAGCGCAACCGGATCACGGTTGACTCCAATGGCGACTTCTTCTGGTCGCACGATGGCATCCTCGCGTGGTTGCACTACGACGAGGCGACCAAGGTCTGGACGGACCGGCTGATCGATACCGGCTGGACGACGGCGAGGTACGACCTGATCGTCGGCGCCGGTGCCGGGGTCTTCTACGCGCGTACGCCCGCCGGTGCCCTCCACCGATTCCAGTACGACGCGGCGAGCCAGCGCTGGATCGAATACGGGACCGTCGTCAGTACGAACGGCTGGCAGTACAACTCCCAGGTCGCCGCGGCAGGCGGGGACATCATCTACGCCATCGACAAGAACAACGGCCAGGTCAAGTGGCACCGGTACCTCGGTGGAGGTGCCTGGACGCCTGGCCCCAAGATCATCGGCACGGTCGGTGCGGATTGGCAGCTCGCCGTCACGACGGACGACTGCAAGCTCAACAACAACAACCAGCCCACCAGGCCCACCGTTCCCACCCGCCCCAATGCCGCCACCAACATCATCGAAGGCGCGGCCGGCCGGGTCCAGTACTTCTACACGGACGACTTCGGCCGTCTGATCCACGGTCGTCAGCGCACCGAGGACACCGGCATCGTCGAGTACACGACTGTTCCCGGATATCAGCAGTACGTCGGCACTCCGAGTGCGGCCCGCGCCGCGGACGACACCCTTAGGGTCGCCGCCTTGGGCAAGGACAGCGACACCCGGACGAGTATCCAAGCTCCCAACTCGACCTCATGGGCTTCGGCAGCCGGTGCCGGGGGATGGACGCCGGGGCCTGCAGTGTCCGCCCAGCGTAAGGGCATCATTTCGCTGTTCGCGACAGACGCGGGGGGCAAGCTTTGGGTCCGGGATCAGGACCCCGGTTCAAAGCAGTTCCTTCCGTGGCGCGTCCTCCAGGCCTCGGGCTTGAGCTCCGATGTCACCGCCGTCGCGCATGCCGATGGCATCGACCTGCTCGTCCGCACGACCTTGGGCGCCTACACCAAATCGTCCTATGTGGACGGCGTGCTGGGACCGTGGATCACCGTCCCCGGCACCGGTTGGACCAACCCCGCGGCGGCGGTGGCCAACCCGGACAACAACCTTCAGGCCTTCGCCGTCCAGCCCGACGGAAGCGTCGTCACCCAGCGAGAAACCGCCGACGGCTTCACCGGTACCTGGAAGGTGCTTCCCGGAGTCGTGGCCAGCGGGACTCCCGCGGTGGCCATGGATGCCGGTGGCATTGTCCACGTCGCGGTGCGGGCCAACGACGGCTACGTCTACCAAACCGAGCAGCAGGCCCCGGCCAGTGGCGCGTATCGGACGTGGGAACGGCTCGCCGATTCGCGTACCGGCGCTTCGTACCAAACCGCCACCGATCCGTCCATGGTGAGTCGTGCGGCAGGTGGGGTCGTCGCCACC
Organism: Amycolatopsis sp. NPDC051071; assembly: GCF_040682875.1. Taxonomy (NCBI): domain Bacteria; kingdom Bacillati; phylum Actinomycetota; class Actinomycetes; order Pseudonocardiales; family Pseudonocardiaceae; genus Amycolatopsis; species Amycolatopsis sp. NPDC051071. Next base: position 13,398 of record NZ_JBFBBY010000036.1, read on the forward strand.
TTCCGCGATCTGGACGGCATTTCCTACATCTACGCGTCCGCTCCGCCGGCCGCGGCGGCGCGGTCACTCGGGACGCCTCGATCCGTCTTCACCGGCGGACCGGTGCCGAAGCCGAACATCTGACCGACGTATCGGGTGTGATCGTGCGGACCGCTTCGACGGGTTCCGCACGATCACACCTGAACCGAGCCTTTGCCCAGCCGGACTTCGTTTCCCGACTTAGGTGGTTCTCCCATGTTCTCTCGTCGCGGTTCCAGCGCGCGCAAAAAGTCCGTGCCCTCGCGATCCGTGCTGGTCGTGATGATCCTCGCACTGTTGGCAGGCGTGATCGGTCCGGCCGCGCACAACGAGACACCGGGCTGGGCCGACGGAGCGGAACGGCTGGCGCAGGCGATGGCGTTGTCGCCCAAGCAGAGGACCGGTTCCGCCTCCGGCCATGACGACGAACAGGGCACGCCGAACGCGGCGGGACCCAAGTCGTTGCAATCGAAGTTCCCCGAGGTGGGTGGGGGCGCCGAGACGCTGCGCGGTAACCAGGTCCGGGTCGCGCAAGGCCCGAGCAACCTCAAGGGTTTCGACAAGGCCACCAGCCGTGAACTTCCCGAGAAGCGCACGGCCAAGGAACGCACTTACGCGAACACCGACGGTACCCAAACCACCGAGTTCAGCCGTGACGACGTCAACTACCAGGCACCCGACGGCAAGTTTGCGCCCATCGACACGGCGATCGTGCCGAACACCGGCAAGCCGGGATGGCGAAACGCCGGAGACAAGGTCGGGCTCGAGTTCGCTCCCACGGCGGCGAAGGATCCCGTCGTCAACGTGATCGTCGACCAGAACCGTCAGTTCGGCTACGCGGTCGACGGCGTCGCCGATTCGGCGGGCGCGGTTTCGGGCAGCAGCATCACCTATCCGTCGGTGAAAGCGGAATCTGATCTTCGCCTCGACGTCTTTCCCGGTGGGGTGAAGGAAACCCTGGTCCTCAAGTCGCCGAACGCCCCGCACAGCTGGATCTTCCCGCTGAAACTGACCGGTCTCAAGCCCGCGATCGTCGACGGCCGGGTGTCGTTGACCGACGAGGGTGGCCAGGAGGTCGCGCAGATTCCGCCCGGCGTGATGAACGACGCCAAACAAGATCCGTCGAGCGGTGACTTCGCGACTTCTCACGGTGTCACCTACCGGCTCATCGAGCACAAGGGGCGGCCCGCCCTGCAGGTGGACCTCGATTCGGCCTGGCTCCGCGATCCCGCCCGGCAGTACCCGGTCGAAGTCGACCCGAGTGTCGACACCGGCAAGGCCAACAACAGCATGGTCGTGCAGAACGGGAGCCGCGGCGACGGCGGATCCGAGCTTAAGGCGGGCACGACCGGAAGCATCAGGGCAGCGAGCTATCTGGCGTTCGACGGTATTCAGGACCGGCTGCGCAATCACAAGATCTTCGGGGCCTACCTCAGCCTCGCCAACTCATGGTCGTGGTCCTGTCAGCCGCGTCCGTTGTCGGTGCACCCGGTCATCGCGCCCTGGGGTAGCGGCGGGGGGTTCCCCGGCCCTGCCTACGGTCCTGCCTTGACCGACTCGTCCTTCGCGCACGGGTTCGTCGGGCGTGGACAGTCCCGTTCCAGTTGCCCGGCGGCCTACGAGCTGATCAATCTCGGTACCCCCGGACGTGATCTGGTGCAGCGCTGGGTCACTGGTGCGCAGGCGAACTACGGCCTCAGCATCCGCGCGTCGGAAACGGATCCCTTCGGCTGGAAGAAGTTCGCCGGGCACCGCACGGTGAACCCGCCCGTTCTCTATGTGACGCACTCAATCTACGACGCCGAGTATCGAGTGGACTCCGGTGTGATCGATCCGCCGGTTACCAAGATCCAGGACGGCAAGATCAAGATCACGGTGACCAACCGGGGAGCCGAGACCTGGACCGGGCCGACTTACGCCCTGGGTTACCGCGCCTTCAAGACGAACGGGCAGCCGGTGGCATCCGTCGAGGCCGCCACCTTGGCCACGGATGTGCCTCGTGGCGGGTCGGTGACGCTCGAAGCCAAGATCAAGGCGATCGAACCAGGGGACTACATCCTCGACTTCAGCATGTTGCGACGCGGAGGCGCTTGGTTCACCGACGAACAGATTCCGCCGATCAGGTTGATGATGAAGGTCATCGACGTGCCACCGGTGGTCAAGGCCCAATATCCGCCGAACGGCTACTCCGCACCGACCTTGACACCGCAGTTGTGGGTCGACGCCGTCGACGTGGACGCGCCGCCGAACACCAACGGCCTGAAGTACCGGTTCGAAATCTGCGAGAGCTACCGGCAGAACCCCGACGGCTCGCAGACCGGGGTTTCGTGCACGGACTCCGGATATGTCGACAAGCGCACTTGGACGGTTCCGAAGAACGCTTTGCGCTGGAGCAAGGACTACCAGTGGCGCGCCTTCGCCTTCGACGGGAACTCCGAAAGCCAGAAGCTCCCGCCGAGCCACCTGCTGACCGCGGTGCCGCAGCCCGAGATCACCTCGCACTTGGCCAACGCGCCGTACAGCGGTGGTCCGTCGGACTTCGATCCTCAGACCGGTAACTACTACTCGAGTGCCGTGGACGCGACCGTTCGGGTCACCGGGCCCGAGCTCAGCGTCGCCCGCACCTACAACAGCCTCGACCCGCGGCGAGACCTGACGTTCGGCGGGGGCTGGTCCACGCGTTACGACATGCGCGTCGTCCCGGATGACGACGGCTCCGGCAACGTCGTCGTCACCTATTCCGACGGGCAGCAGATCCGGTTCGGGCGCAACGCCGACGGTACTTATGCGGCGCCCGAAGGCCGTCAGATGGACTTCCACGCCGAGGTCGAAGGCGCGGGTGGCGGCTGGATGCTGGTCGACAGGTCGGCGACCAGCTACCGGTTCCGGCCCGACGGCAGGCTGATCACCGTCCACGACCAGAACGGCCGGTACATCGAGCTCGACTATGGAACGGTCGACCACCTCAAACGTGTCATCAGCAGGACCAGCGACCGGATCCTTTACTTCAAGTGGACCGGTAACCATGTCACGTCGGTGAGCACGGATCCGATCGACGGCAAGCAGCTCACCTGGAACTACAGCTACGAAGGCGACAAGCTGACCAAGGTCTGCGACCCGTACGGCGGCTGTACCGGATACGAGCAGACCGTCGGCTCTCATTACCGCAGCTCCGTCATCGATTCGCGTCCCGCGTCCTATTGGCGCCTCGGTGAGACCGCCGGCACCGACGCGAACAGCCAGGTGCAGACCAAACTCGGCAAGGACAAGGGGACCTACAAGGACGTCGGGCTGGGCCAGCCGGGCCCGTTGGCGAACGCGAGTGACACTGCGGCGTCGTTCAACGGGACGTCGTCGGTGGTCACCCTGCCGGACGGCACGGTGAAGAAGAACCGCGACCTCGCGATCGAACTCTGGTTCAAGACCACACAAGGCGGCCCTCTCTTCGGGTACCAGAAGGCACGCATCAACGAGACACCGCAGGGCGCTGTTCCCGTGCTGTACGTGGGAACGGACGGGAAGCTGCGAGGGCAGTTCTGGAACGGTGCCGCCGGTCCTATCACGTCGTCGGGTCTGGTCAACGACGATCAATGGCATCACGTCGTGCTCTCCGGTTCCCTCGCCACACAGACGCTTTATTTGGACGGGCAGAAGGTCGGCACGGCCGCCGGTGAGATCCAGCACGACGACATCACCTTCAACCAGGTCGGCGCCGCGTACACGGTGCCGCCGTCGTCGTGGCCGGCCTGGGGTAACGAGCCCCGCCGATTCTTCTCCGGAATGATCGACGAGGTCGCGTTCTACGAGTACCCGCTCGGTCAGACGGCCGCGCTCTCCCATTTCCAGGCGAGAGCGGGTGCGGACCACCTCTCGAAGATCACCTTGCCCAGCGGGCGGGTCGCCGCGAAGCTCGCCTACGACATCGCTGCTGACCGCCTCAGCGAGTTCACGGATCGAAACGGCGGAAACTGGAAGATCGTCTCGCCTGTGGTCACCGGCACGGCGACCAACTTGGTGCGGACAACGCAGGTCACCGATCCCGGGAACCGGCTGCATTTTTACGATTACGACCCTGCCCGCGGCCGCATCCTGCGTTCCATCGCGCCACTCGGACAAGGAATCCGTGCCGAGGACCGGCTGGACAACGTAGGGAAGCCGGCACCGGAGCCCGTACCTGGCTGCCCGCCGACAGGCGGGTTCTGTGGTGGGCCTGTGAACGGGGGCAGTACCTGGGTCGGCGGCCCGGTGATGGGCCTGGGAGTGAGGACCTACGACTATGACGAGAAGGGCTTCCAGACGACCATCAGTGACGAACTGGGTGACCAGGTCGTCCTGACCAATGACGCGCGCGGAAACGTCACCTCCCGCAAGAGCTGCCGGATCGCTCCTGGTGACTGCCAAACGAGCTATTACAGCTACTACTTCAACCCGAACGACGTCACGGACGCGCGAAACGACAAGATTCTTACGTCGCGCGACGCGCGTTCTTCGAACGCCAACGACCCCAGGTTCGCGACGACGTTCACCTATACCGAGGGGTGGAGTCGCGGACTGCTCGCGACCCAGACGACGCCGGATGGCGCCGTCGTCCGGCACGTGTACACCGATGGGACGGAAGCGGCCGTCGGTGGCGGGAACATCCCGAGTGGACTGCTCGAAAAGACCACGGATCCCCGCGGCGGCGAAATCAGCTACTCCTATTACAAGAACGGTGATCTGGCCGAGCTCGTCAACGCGGCGGGCCTGACCACGACGTACACCTACGACATGCTCGGCCGGAAGAAGTCCGAAACCCAGATCAGTGACGCGAACCCCAAGGGGATCACGACCACGTTCACCTACGACCTGCTGTCCAGGCAGGCCACGGCGACCAGCCCGGGATCGAACGACCCGGTCACCGGCGTAACCCATACCGCGCAGCGGAAATCCGAATACGACGCGGACGGGAACGTCATTCGCGACGAGGTCCTCGATCTGACGGGTGGTGACCCGAGCCGCGTCACAAGTACCGCTTATGACGACTTCGGCAGGCCTCGTGAGGTCACGGACGCCGAAGGCAACAAGCGATTCTTCGGGTACGACGGATTCGGTAACCGCACGTGGATGGTCGACCCGATCGGGAACAAGTACGAGTACGCCTACACCGCACGGAACGCGATCGCGGAGGTTCGCCTGCGCGGCTGGCATGGCGGCACGGTCGATGCCGGGACGGGAGAGGGGGACGGTGACGGCGACGGTTCCCCCACGGCCTCACTCACCCTCCAGTCGTTCGCCTACGACTTCGCCGGGCGGTTGATCCGCGAGACGGACGCTGTGGGCCGCACCACCCGCTACCAGTACTACACCGACGACAAGCTGCGAAAGAAGATCGCGACCGATGTGTCGGACCCGGACAACCCGTCGGGTCCCAAGACGAACGTCACACTCAGCGAACTGGCCTACGACGCCGCGGGAAATGTCGTACAGGAGACTCGTCAGGGTGGCGGGGTGACCGCGTACGAATACGACCCCACGGGTCGCCGGACGTCGGAGACCCACGATCCGGACGGCCTGGCCAACCGGAGCGAGTTCCAGTATTCGCTCGGTGGTGACCTGACTTCGGCGACGCATACCGGTCGCAGCTCGAACAGCTCGCGCATCGACGTCGGACGGGTCGAGACCACCGAGTACGGCTATGACACCGCCGGTCGGAAGATCAGCGAGAGTGTCCTCAATGGAGGGTCGCAGAAGTTCACCACCAGCCAGACCTTCGATCAGCGCGGACTCGTCGCGTCGGTCACCGACCCGCGAGGAAACGCGGGCGGTGCCGACAAGGCGGCGTTCACCACGAACTTCGGCTACAACAGCGCCGGGCTTCGGACATCGGTGACCAGTCCCGCGGTGGACGTCGAAAGTGGTGGAAACCCCGCGACACGAACGCGGCCCCAGACGCTGACCGGGTTCAACACCTTCGGTGAGCCGACGGCGACGCGGGATGCCAATGGCCACGTCAGTACGGTGGTTTACGACCGGCTTGGCCATGTCACGGAAGCCTCGTCGCCGGAATACCGCAAACCCGGCGACGCGACCGCGGCCAAGGCGGTGTCGCGGAAGCAGTACGACCCCGCCGGAAAGGTCACCGCAAGCATCGACCCGAAGGGCGCGGTCACCCGATACCGGTACGACCAGCTCGGCAGGGTGCTCGAACGCGTGGATCCGAAGGCCGACGCCGGCGACCAGGAAGGCGGCGTGTGGAAGTACTCGTACACGAACGCCGGCGACCAGCTGTCCGTCACCGACCCGAACGGGGTTCGTCAGGAAACGACCTACGACGAGCTCGGGCGTCCGATCACGGCCACCCAGCTGGAGCGGTACCCGGAGCCCGCGGCGTATACGACGAAGCTTCGCTATGACGCGGCCGGGAACATGAAGTCGACGACCTCGCCTTCCGGGGAGGTCACCCGGTACGGGTACGACGCTCTCGGCCAGCGAACCACCGTCACCGATCCTGCGAACGTCGTGACCCAGCTCGGCTACGACCTCGCGGGGAATCTCGTTCGCACCAGCGATGGAACCGGGAACACGCAGTACACGAGCATCGACGGCGCCGGTCGCCCGACCGGCAGCTTCGATCTCGACCCGAGCGAGCGCATCCTGCGGAAGTCGTCGGCGAGCTACGACCCGGCGGGCAACCGCCTGTCAACCACGGATCCCTATGGGCACACCGTCAAGTTCGCCTATGACGCACAGGGAAGGACTACCCAGCAGGAAGAGCAGGTCTCGGCGACCGACTCCATCATCACCGGCTTCGGTTACGACGCCGCTGGACAGCGGACCCGCATCACCGATGGCCGGCGCAACGCGACAATTCAGACCTACAACTCCTTGAGGTTGCCCGAGTCCGCCATCGAACCCACGACCGCGGCTCATCCTGAGCCGAAGGACCGGACGTGGACGACCGGCTACGATCTCAACGGGCAGCCCACCAATCTGCTCGCACCGGGCGGAGTGACACGGGCCCGCGACTTCGACGCACTCGGCCGGTTGACCGGGGAGACCGGTAGCGGTGCTTCGGAGCCGACGACGGACCGGAAGCGCAGCTTCGACTTCACCGGCAGGCTGACCAGCGTCGATTCGCCTGGCGGGCTCAAGGTCTTCACCTATAACGACAGGGGCGGGCTACTCAACAGCACCGGCCCGACGACCAGGGCGTCGACCTACGAGTACGACAACTCAGGACGCCTTGCCAAGCGAGTCGACACGACCGGGACCTCGTCCTTCACTTACGACAAGGGAAGGCTCGCGACCCAGACTGACGGCTTGACCGGAGTGCGCCAGGCCATCGGCTATGACACGGGTGGCCGTGTCGGGTCGATCGACTACGGAGCGGGCCGGATCAGGTCGTTCGGCTACGACGACTTCGGACGGATGTCCTCGGATACCCTGAAGGGAGCCGACAACGCGACGTTGTCCGGTGTGGCCTACGGCTACGACCTCAACGATCGCCTCACGACGAAGAACACCTCAGGTCCCGAAGGTTCGCGCAGCAATGCCTATGGCTACGACTTCGCCGGCCGGATGACGTCGTGGACGGCCAGCGGAGAGAAGACCGAATACTCGTGGGACAAGTCCGGTAACCGGACCAAGGCGGGTGACCGCGTCGCCACGTTCGACGAGCGGAACCGGCAGCTGACCGACGGGGCCACCACGTTCGCCTGGAGCCCCCGGGGCACGCTCGAATCCCGGACCGAGGCGGGTGGCTCGGTGCAATCGGGGTTCGATGCTTTCGACCGAGCGGTCAAGGAAGGCCCCAGCACCTACGGGTACGACGGCCTCGACCGAATGTCGGTCCGTAATGGACAGACATTCGGTTACGACGGAACCAGCCTGGACCTGATCACCGACGGCGCGGCCAAGTTCGCTCGCGGCGCCGGCGGCCAGCTGCTCGGCCAGCGTTCGGCGGCCGGGGTGTCGCAGGTCGCGGTGACCGACCAGCACGGAGACGTCGTCGCGGGTCTCGACCCCGCCGGTGGCCTGAGCGGGTCGACCAGGTTCGATCCGTTCGGGAAGAAGCTCGGCTCGACCGGGGCGACTTCGACGCTCGGGTACCAGTCCGACTACACCGATCCCGACAGCGGAAACGTGGACATGGGTGCTCGGTGGTACTCGCCGGGGACCGGGACGTTCAACGCGCGGGACGATATCGCGTTGCCGAGCAATCCGTCGGTTGCCTCGAACCGGTACACCTATGGCAATGCGGCTCCGACGAACGGAATTGATCCGGACGGGCATTTCATCCGGTGGGACTGCTTAATCTCCATTGGCTTTTGCGAAGTAGTGGGGCCTAAAGTGCGCGAATGGTTCGGCCCGCCTGGCCCGCCTTCCAGGCCGCAGCTGTCCAGCGGTGGGATTCGGGTCAACGGTAGCTACCTCGACGACGCATCGTTCAACAACTGGGGCCCGGCAAATGGTCCTGGTGAGCCCTCTGGCCACGGTCCTAGCACCGGAACAGGCAAAAGGGGATCAGGTGTAGGCCATGGAAAGGCCACCGGTACTCCAGGCCGAGGCACACCTAAACCGGTAATCGACTATAGAGCGTCTGCGCAGAACGCGGCCAAGAACAACCCGCTACCAGTGCCTCAGGCGGTGACGCAGCCGGTCTATGCGGGTGGCGGTTCTGTCGCGCCAGTGTCCCCGAGCCCGCATCTCCCGGCGATCGCTGTCGGAGGAAGCGCTGCCGCGGACAACAACGTCAACAAGATCACGAATGCCGTGACCGGCGATGGTCCGATCGTCCAGAGTGTCAACCAACTGCCGCCGTCAGAGCTCGGCGGAGCCGGTCGATCGAACAGCGGCGGCGGCTTCCCGTCGGTCTCCGATGTACTCGACGTGATTCTCCCGCCGGGGAGCCTGCTCGGCATGCTCTGGCAGATCGGCAAGGCAGACAGCCCTTCGCAGGCCGTCCATGGTGTTCTCGACCTAATTGGCTATGTCCCCCTTCTCGGTGAAGTGGCAGACCTTTCGAATGCTGCGATGTATGCGAACGAAGGCGATTCGCTGAATGCGGGAATATCCGTGGCTGCCGCAATTCCCTTCCTCGGTTGGGGAGCGGCCGCTTGGAAGTCGGGTAAGCAGGCAGTCAAGGGTGCCGAGAACGTTGCTGAACGCGCGGTCCATGATTTCCCGGTCAATCCGCCCTGCGTAGGTAAGAACAGCTTCGTCCCTGGCACGCGCGTCCTCATGGCGGGCGGTCTGACCAAGCCGATTGAAGAGGTCGAGCTTGGGGACGAGGTCGTCGCGACTGACCCTGAGACCGGTCGCACCGAGTCTCGTCCGGTCGTTGCGACGATCATCGGTGAAGGCCAGAAGAACCTTGTCCGCGTGTTCATCGATGTCGATGGTGCTGCGGGTGACGAGGTTGGCAGTGTCACCGCGACTGATGAACATCCGTTTTGGTTGCAAGAGGAAAATAAGTGGGTCAACGCGACGGATCTCAAGTCCGGTGATGTCCTGCGTGCCATTGACGGAGCAGAGGTGAGAATCGTTGGTACTGACGAATGGTCCGTGTCGCGGTCTCGAGTTTATAACTTGACCGTCGGTGGAATTCACACCTACTATGTGAACTTTGACAGAACCTCTGCGCTAGTTCACAACAGTAATAACGAATGCAATCTTTCCAGCCCTAATCCTCTGCCGAAATCCATAAATCGTCAGTATGACGAGGTTCGCGCCGGAAATGGAACGCCGAGGGTTGATCCGCGGACGGGAAAACAAACCATCTTCGAAGCTCGAGGAATGTCGCCAAAGCAAGCTGGGCAGTGGAAAGACTCGTTGGAGTGGGATGTCCCCGGAACCAAGCATCGAATTCTTGAGCGTCCGGACGGCAAGTTGGGTTACGTTCTTGATCATGACTATTCGTCGCCATTTCTTTTTCCTGCGCCGTGGTACCCTGAAGGTGGCAAGATTCCGAAGCGCCTCGGGGGATGACCGTGAGGGGTGACTGTGGATCTGAATGGGTTGGAGGGGTACGAGTGTCTGGCCCGCTTTTCTGGCGGTTTGCTGTGGTTGAAGAAGAGGGCGATGAGCGCCTGTTCTCGGCCCTTGGCGTCTCTGACTTTTTTGTGGCGCACGAGGCGCGGAAAGCTGCCTGGAGGGAATTTTGGTTGCTAGGCTGCGCGGCAACTTCTGATGGTTGGGAGAAAAGAAATCTCGTCGGCTGGCCCGGAAATATAGAGGTTGTGATCATAGATCGCCTGAGCCGGTCAATCGGATCGTATTATGTCGGCGGCTCCAGTATAAAAGGGATTCGGCGTCAAGGCGGCGATAGGGCGCTTGTCGACATTAGGTTGAGTGGATTCTTTCATCGCGTGCCAACTGTGGGAGCGGAAGGGCTCTGGGAGGATCGCCGCCAGGGAGTGCCTCTGGAAGTGGCCGAGTGGAAAGTCCTGTCAGAGATCGACAGGATCGCTTGGTTGGAGGTGGCCCGAATTATGGCAAGTTCATCTCAAGGCGTCGATGACCTGTCCGGAAAGACCTTTGTACTCGATGGTGAAGTAATTGCTGACAGTAGTAGTTTCTATTGTGCTTTTGGTGAACTAGTGAACGGTCCTGCGGGTTATTTTGGATCTGATGTAAATTCTTTGGCAGATTGTTTGTCGGGAGGATTTGGCGTGGTTCCACCCTTTACTGTTGCGTGGAAGGCTTCGAGTCACTCTGCGACCCTTATGGGTGACGATTTTGATGAAATTACAGCATTGTTTACAGAAAGGGGTGTTAACTTGATTCTCGAATAGGGCCCTGCTGGAGCTATAGTTAAAAACCGACAGTCGCCTTCTGGATCTTCACCGGCTTAGCGGGCAGTCCGTCGGCGGGGCCGTTCGGGTCCGTCGGGATGATCCCGGCGGCCACGATCTTGTCCAGGACCTCCATGCCCCGCACGACCTTGCCCATCACCGAGTAGTTCTTCGGGATGTTCGCGAACGAGTGCACGATGAAGAATTCGCTGCCGTTGGTGCCGGGGCCCTGGTTGCCCATGGCGATGGTGCCGCGTTCGTAGGTCTCGGTGCCGTCGACCTCGTCCGGGAACTTGTAGCCCGGGCCGCCCTTTTCGGCTTCGTAGATGTCGCCGCACTGGAGGACGCCGAGTCGTGAGGAGTTCGTCAGGCGCCAGCACTGGCTGTGGTCGTAGAACCGCTGCAGGGCCAGGCTCGCCAGGTTGTGCGCGGCGCACGGAGCAGCGCCGGCGCGGTTCAGGCGCACGGTGACGGGGCCGTAGTTGAAGCGGAACGTGACGTCGATGGTGCCGCGGGTCAGTGCGAAGGGGATCGGCCGGAAGACCGGGCGGGCGGCGGGGTTCTCCGGGGTCGGCGTGAACTCGCAGCGCACGATCGGCAGGGAGGCCGAAGCAGCGGGCGCGGCCGTGGCCACACCGGGCAGCAGGACGGCGGCGAGAGCGGAGACGACGGCGGTGACACCCCAGCGCAGCTTCATGAGGGGGAACCTAACTCAAAAGGGTGGTCATCGGGTAGCGATCACGCGCGTTGGGGGTCGTGAGTGATTTGGGCCGTTAGAACGACCCAAATCACTCACGACCAACGGAGCCCCTCTTGTTCACCGCCGCGTACCTCGCCCTCACGCTTGTCCTGCTTCCACCCACCGAGATCCGCCCCGACCAGGTCGAGCACATTGCCCTGCCCTGCGCCCAGGCTGGCCCGTCGGCCGAAGACGCCGACACCGCGCGGGCGCTCAACCAGCAACTCCACACCAAAATGCGCGGCTACATGAACGCGTACAACACCTCGTGCGCCAGAGCCGTCGTCGACTCCGTCCAGAGAGCGGGCCTCAACGAACGCGCGGCGGCCATCGCCGTCGCCACCGTGATCGTCGAGTCGAGTATCGCCAACCTCGACGGCGGGCTCGGCGACTCGGTCGGGCTCTTCCAGCAGCGGGCGAGCTGGGGTTCCTTCGAACAGCGGACCGACCCGGTCTGGGCCACCGGCAAGTTCCTCGCCGTGATGCGGCACTTCTTCCCGAACGGCTCGTGGAACAACGTCGCCATCGGGGACGTCGCGGCGGCGGTCCAGCGGCCAGCGGCGAAGTACCGGTACCGCTACGGGGTCGAGGCCGACGACGCGGTCAAGATCGTCGGCGAGCTCTGGGCCCCGGACGGCAATCGGCCCCCGTCCTCGGAAGAGGGCGGGGGCCGATAGAGCCGTGAAGGAACTACTTGCGCCAGGCCGTGCGCCGCTTGCGGATGTCCAGCACCAGGCCGAACATCATCAGCAACGACAGGCCGATCAGCCACAGGTTTTCGGTCCAGCCATGGTGGTTGCCGTACAGCATCACCAGCAGGATGATCGCGCTCAGCCAGCCCGCGATCCGCGTCGCCTTCGGGAAGGAGCCGTGCCAGCCCCATTCGGCCGACGGCTCGTCGCGGGGATCGACGGTGTCGACGCCCACCCGGCCGCGCTTTTCGACCGCCTTGCTCGCCACGATCAACTCCTCAAGACCCGGTGGTTCACTTGCCCGCGAATGATCCCACACCTGGCTGCACGCGCCCGACGGGCCCCGCGCGACAATGAGTCCCGATGACTACCTCGCGAAGTGTGCTCGTGCTCGGTTCGACCGGTTCGGTCGGCGCCCAGGCTCTCGACGTCGCGGCCCGTAACCCGGATTTGTTCCGGGTCGCCGGGATCGCCGCGGGCGGCTCCGACCCCGCGGCGCTGGCCGCGCAGGCACTGGCCCACCGGGTCGACGCTGTCGCCGTCAGCAGGCCGACAGCCGTGGAAGACCTGCAGCTCGCGCTGTACGCCGAGGCGCAGAAGAGCGGCTACTCCAGCGGCGACTTCAAACTCCCGCGCATCTTCGCGGGGGCCGACGCGGTCGTCGAGATGATCGACGCCGTCCCGGTCGACGTCGTCCTCAACGCGCTCCCCGGCTCCCAGGGGCTCCCGCCGACCCTGCGCGCGCTGGCCACCGGCGCCACGCTGGCGCTCGCCAACAAGGAGTCGCTGATCGCGGGCGGCCCGCTGGTGCTGGCCGCGGCCAAGGCCGGCCAGATCGTGCCGGTCGACTCCGAGCATTCCGCGATCGCGCAGGCCCTGCGAGCCGGTCGCGAGTCCGAGGTCGCCCGGCTGGTCCTCACCGCGTCGGGCGGGCCGTTCCGCGGCCGCGAGCGCGCGGAGCTCGCCGATGTCACGGTCGAACAGGCCATGGCGCATCCGACCTGGTCGATGGGGCCCCTCATCACGATCAACTCGTCCACCCTTGTCAACAAGGGGCTGGAGCTGATCGAGGCGAAACTGCTCTTCGACATCGAGACGGACCGCATCGACGTGGTCGTCCACCCGCAGTCGATCATTCACTCGATGGTGACTTTCGTGGACGGCTCGACGATCGCCCAGGCCAGCCCGCCCGACATGCGGCTGCCCATCGCCCTGGCACTGCACTGGCCGGACCGTGTCCCCGGCGCGGCGGCCGCGTGCGTCTGGGACAAGCCCGCGAGCTGGACTTTCGAGCCGCTGGACAACGAGGCGTTCCCCGCCGTCGAGCTGGCGAGACACGCCGGGACCGTCGGTGGCTGCGTCCCGGCGGTCTACAACGCGGCAAACGAGGAATTGGTGGCCGCGTTCCTCGCACAGAACACCGGCTTCACCTCGATTGTGGACACTATTGCCCAGGTGGTGGAAGCCGCCGACGAGTGGCGTCGCGAGCCTCGCGACGTGGATGACGTACTTGCTGCCGAGCGCTGGGCTCGCGCGCGTGCCGGTGCGATGATCGGTAAGGGGAAGTAGCGCGTGGTCTTCATTCTCGGGATCGTGCTGTTCGCGCTGGGCATCTGCCTGTCCGTCGCGCTGCACGAAGCCGGCCACATGTGGGCGGCCAAGGCCTTCGGCATGAAGGTCCGGCGGTACTTCATCGGCTTCGGCCCGACCGTTTTCTCCTTCCGGCGCGGCGAGACCGAGTACGGCGTCAAGTGGATCCCGCTCGGCGGGTTCTGTGACATCGCCGGCATGACCGCGCTCGACGAGGTGACGCCGGAGGAGTCGAAGCGCGCGATGTGGCGCTTCAAGACTTGGAAGCGCACCGTCGTCATGTCGGCGGGCTCGGCGATGCACTTCATCCTTGGGTTCGTCATCCTGTACCTGATGGCCGTCACCATGGGCCTGCCGAACCCGGCCGCGCAGGCCGCGCCCACCGAGGCGGTGATCAGCGCCACGTCGTGCGCCCGTGCGGCCACGACCATGGAGCAGCTCAACGACACGGCCTGCCCGGCGAACGCGCCGACCCCGGCGAAGACGGCCGGACTTCTGGCCGGTGACAAGGTCCTGTCCGTCGCGGGCAAGCCGGTGAAGACCTGGCGCGACATGCTCGCCGCCGTCCAGGTCGCCAGCGGCCCGACGCCGTTCGTCGTCGAGCGCAACGGGCAGCAGCTGAACCTGATGGTCGACGTGCCGCGGGTGCAGCGCCTGGTCGCCGACGGTTCCAACAACACCGTCGTCAAGGACGTCGGCATGATCGGCGCCTCACCGATCCAGAACACCGCACCGCCGATGCTGACCTACGGCCCGGTCGACGCGGTCGGGGCGACCTTCGGCTTCACCGGCACGATGTTCTCCGAGACGGCGAAGCGGCTGATCGAGTTCCCGTCGCGGATCCCGGCGGTGGTGGACTCCATCTTCGGCGGTGAGCGCGACCCGAACACCCCGGTCAGCGTCGTCGGCGCCAGCCGCATCGGTGGCGAGGCCGCCGAGCGCGGTCTGTGGGAGATCTTCGTGCTCCTGCTGGCGAGCCTGAACTTCTTCATTGGCGTGTTCAACCTGCTGCCGCTGCTTCCGCTCGACGGCGGGCATATCGCGGTCGTCTGGTACGAGCGGGTCCGTGACTGGTTCCGGAAAATGCGGGGCAAGGCGGCGGGTGGTCCGGTCGACTACACGAAGCTCTCCGCGGTCACGATGGTGCTCGTCTTCATCGGTGGCGCGGTGACTCTGCTCACCGTTACTGCCGACATCGTGAACCCGGTCAAGCTGTTCCAGTGACGGGGACCTCTGTATACGGAGCGCGCTGTCAGCACCATTGGGCTGCCCAGGTAATGCTGCTCACCGTGACGGCTGACGTCGTGTCTGTCCGCCGATCGGGGTAGGTACGCTTGAAGGCGTGACTGTCGCTCTAGGTATGCCAGCGCTTCCTCCTCCCGTCCTCTCCGAGCGTCGTAAGACCCGACAGTTGCAGGTCGGGCCGGTCGGCGTCGGGAGCGAGCACCCGATTTCGGTGCAGTCGATGACCACCACCCTCACCTCCGACGTCAACGCGACCCTGCAGCAGATCGCCGAACTGACCGCTGCGGGCTGTGACATCGTCCGTGTCGCGTGCCCGTCCGCCGACGACGCCGAAGCGCTGGCCTCGATCGCCAGGAAGTCGCAGATCCCGGTGATCGCCGACATCCACTTCCAGCCGAAGTACGTTTTCGCCGCGATCGAGGCGGGCTGCGCGGCTGTTCGGGTGAATCCGGGCAACATCCGGAAGTTCGACGACCAGGTCAAGGAGATCGCCAAGGCCGCGAAGGACCACGGCACCCCGATCCGGATCGGCGTCAACGCGGGTTCGCTCGACAAGCGGATCATGGACAAGTACGGCAAGGCGACCCCGGAGGCGCTGGCCGAATCCGCGCTGTGGGAGGCGTCGCTGTTCGCCGAGCACGACTTCTACGACGTCAAGATCTCCGTGAAGCACAACGACCCGGTGGTCATGGTGCGTGCGTACGAGATTTTGGCCGAGCAGTGCGACTACCCGCTGCACCTCGGCGTCACCGAGGCGGGCCCGGCGTTCCAGGGCACCATCAAGTCGGCCGTGGCCTTCGGCGCCCTGCTGCGCCAGGGCATCGGCGACACCATCCGTGTTTCGCTGTCCGCGCCGCCGGTGGAAGAGGTCAAGGTCGGGATCCAGATCCTGCAGTCGCTGAACCTCAAGGAGCGCAAGCTCGAAATCGTGTCCTGCCCGTCGTGCGGCCGCGCGCAGGTCGACGTCTACACGCTCGCCGAGCAGGTCACCGCCGGGCTCGAAGGGATGGAGATTCCGCTGCGCGTCGCGGTCATGGGTTGCGTTGTCAACGGCCCCGGCGAGGCACGCGAGGCCGATCTCGGCGTCGCTTCGGGCAACGGCAAGGGTCAGATCTTCGTCAAGGGCGAGGTCATCAAGACCGTGCCCGAGCACGCCATCGTCGAGACGCTGATCGAAGAAGCCATGCGGATCGCCGAAGAGTCGGGCCAGACCATCGGCGAGGGAGAGCCCACCGTCACGGTCGGCTGAGGTGGTCGAGTAGGCATGTCAGGAAAGACCCTTTCAGGACGAAAAGTGTCATGAAAGGGTCTTTCCTGACATCGGGGAGCTGATCGTGGCCCCCGCCAGCCAAGGCTGTCTCAGCGTGTCGTAAAGCTTGCGTTCCGTTTACGCCGCCGATCTGGCACCCTGGAGTGGTGTTGCGGCTTGCAGGTGCACGGCTGCTCGATGATCGGGACTATCCGGCGGTCCGTGCCGCGCTCGCCGCGGACCCGGTCGGCAGCTGCATGGTCAGTGCCAGGGTGGAGACCGCGGGTCTCGACCCCTGGCGGCTCGGTGGTGAGCTCTGGGCCGCCGATTCCCGTCCCGTGCGGGCGGGCAGGCTCCAGGGGCTGTGCTTCTCCGGGCCGAATCTGATCCCCTTGCGCGGCAACGCCTCCGCGTTGCGTTCCTTCGCCGATCGAGCCCTGCGCCGCCAGCGGAGCTGTTCGTCGCTGGTCGGCCCGGCCGAGCAGGTCCTCGGACTGTGGGACGAACTCGAGCCGGAATGGGGTCCCGCCCGCGAGGTCCGGCACGACCAGCCGCTGATGGCGCTCGACGGGACGCCGTCCGTTGCCGCCGATCCGCTGGTCCGCACGGTCCGGCCGGAAGAACTCGACAGATACCTTCCCGCCGCGATAGCCATGTTCGTCGAAGAGGTCGGAGTCGACCCGCGCAACGGCGACGGTGGTGCCGGTTATCGCGCCCGTGTCGCGGAACTGATCGCCGGTGGCCGCGCGTTCGCGCGGTTCGAGGACGGCGAGGTCGTCTTCAAGGCCGAGATCGGCGCGATGTCGTCCACGGTCGGCCAGATCCAGGGCGTCTGGGTCCATCCGGAACGCCGCGGTGGCGGGCTCGGCACCGCCGCGACGGCGTCGGTGGTGAACAGGCTCGTGCGTGGGATGGGCCGCACCGCGAGCCTGTACGTCAACGCCTACAACGGCCCGGCGCTCGCCGCCTACCGCAGGATCGGCTTCCAGCAGGTCGGGCAGTACGCGACGGTTCTCTTCTAGACCGGCGTTTCGGCCGGGCGGAAACCGCCGGGACTGGCAGGATCCGGGGGCATGCCAGCAGGTCGCCGTGTCGTTGCCGTCATGCTCGCGGGCGTGGTGGCCCTCTCCGCCGCCGGCTGCGGCCTGTTCGCCGATTCCGGTCCCGAAGACGCCGTTTCCGGCTTCCTGGACGGACTCTCTTCCGGTGACGTCGCCGCCGCCGCGTTCTTCACCGATTCGCCGGATTCCGCCCGGTCATCGATGGAGCTGGCACGGAAGGCGCTTTCCCCGGAGTCGATCAAGGTCGCCGAAACGAAGGTCCAGCACGCGTCCGGCGCGGACGACGGGACGGCGACCTACCAGCTCACCTGGAACCTGCCGCGTGGCCGCGCCTGGACGTACCAGGCCGACGCGCAGGTGCGTTCCACTCAGAACGGCTGGAAGGTGCGCTGGCTGCCCACCGTCCTCCACCCGCAACTGGCCGCGCAGCAGACCATCGCGCTGAAATCCGAACCGCCGGACCTCGCGCCCGTGCTGGATCGCGACGGCATGCCGTTGCTGCGCCCGCAGACCGTCGTCGGCGTGGTGCTCGATCCGGCGAAGGCCGGTGACCTGGTGGCGGTCTCCGACAAACTCGGTGCCGCGCTCAACCGGTTCGAGGCGTCGGTGACCGGGCAGTCGATCCGCGACGGGGTGAAGGCGCTCAAACCGGGTGACGGCTATCCGGTGGTGAGCCTGCGCGGCACTGACTACCAACAGGTGAAACCCGAGATCTACGACCTGCCCGGCGTCCGGTTCAGTCAACAGGACAGGCTGCTGCCCGAAGACAAGAACTCCGGCAAGCAGGTGCTGCCCGCCGTCCGCTCGCTCGTCGAGGACCAGGTGGAGGGCGCGGCGGGCTGGCGCGTCGTCACCCTCGACGCGGGTGGCGGCGAGAGCACCGAACTGCAGATCGAGCATCCCAAACCGGCGCCCGCGGTCGTCAGCACGCTGAGCGTGAAGGCGCAGGGTTCGGCGGAGCGCGCGCTGGCGCCGGTCCCGACGGCCGCAGCGCTGGTCGCGATCCAGCCGTCGACCGGCGAACTACTGGCCGTCGCGCAGAACGCCCCGGCCGACACGCAGGGAGCGCTGGCGCTCAGCGGCCGGTTCCCGCCGGGGTCCACGTTCAAGATCGCGACCGCGGTGGCGGCGCTGTCGGCGGGGCAGGTCAAGGCGGACAGTCCGGTCGACTGCCCCGGCACGGCCACCTTCGAGAACCGGACGGTGCCGAACGAGGGCAAGTTCGCGCTCGGTGTCGTCCCGCTGTCCAAGGCGTTCGCCAAATCCTGCAACACGACGTTCGCGAAGCTCGCGACGGACCTGCCGCCTGCGGCGCTGACCGACGCCGCACGCGACCTCGGCATCGGCGCGGACTTCGTCGTCCCTGGCCTGACCACGATCACCGGATCCGTGCCGCCCGCGAACACCGTCGCGCAGCGCGCGGAGAACGGGTTCGGCCAGGGGACCGTCGTGACGAGCCCGTTCGGGATGGCGATCGCCGCGGCGGCGGTCCAGTCGGGGAAGGTCCCCGTGCCGACGCTGGTGCGGGGGATGGCGGCGACGTCGTCCGGTCTCGGCAAGCCGATCCGGCCGGAGGTGCTCGACGCCGTCCGCGCCATGATGCGCGAGGTCGTCACCGACGGCACCGCGACCCTGCTCAAGCCGCTGCCCGACGTCCGGGGCAAAACCGGGACGGCGCAGTTCGGCGACGGGACGCACTCGCACGGCTGGTTCGTCGGGTACACCGGTGACCTGGCGTTCGCGGTGCTGCTCACCGACGCCGGGACGTCCAAACCGGCGGTCGAGGCCGCGCAGCGCTTCCTGACGGGGCTGGGCTAGCGAGCAGGTCGTAGGCTGGACGCATGTCCGTTCGTTCCCCCTTGAAGCCCGGCGTCCAGACGCCGAGGCGACTCGTCCCCGCCAGTATCGCCCGTCCCGAGTACGTCGACAGGCCGGCGCCGAAACGCGATACGGGCAACGGGGTCCGCACGCCCGAGGTGATCGAGGCGATGCGTGTCGCGAGCCGCATCGCGGCGCAGGCGCTGGAGGAGGGCGGCAAGGCCGTCAAACCCGGTGCGACCACGGACGACATCGACAAGGTGATCCACGAGTTCCTCCTGGACAACCACGCCTACCCGTCCACGCTGGGCTACCGCGCCTTCCCGAAGTCGTGCTGCACCTCGCTCAACGAGGTGATCTGCCACGGCATCCCGGACTCGACGGTGATCGAGGACGGCGACATCTGCAACATCGACGTCACCGCGTTCATCGGCGGCGTCCACGGCGACACCAACGCGACGTTCCTGGCGGGCGACGTCTCCGAAGAGGCGCGGCTGCTGGTCGAGCGCACCCGCGAGGCGACGCTGCGTGCCATCAAGGCCGTCCGGCCCGGCAGGCAGCTCAACGTGATCGGCCGCGTCATCGAGGCGTACGCGAAGCGGTTCGGCTACGGCGTCGTACGCGACTTCACCGGCCACGGCGTCGGCCCGGCGTTCCACACCGCGCCGACCGTGCTGCACTACGAGGAGCCGTCGGTCGACACGGTCATCGAGCAGGGCATGACCTTCACGATCGAGCCGATGATCACCCTCGGCACCATCGACTACGACATCTGGGCGGACGACTGGACCGTCACCACCAAGGACAAGAAGTGGACCGCGCAGTTCGAGCACACCCTCGTGGTGACCGAGGACGGCGCCGAAATCCTGACCCTGCCCTGACCTGAGCCTCGCCTGAAGTACGTGAAGGCCCCCTTCCTTGCGCCTAGCGCAAGGAAGGGGGCCTTCCTGTACTGGGGAAGGTGTGAAGGTCGAGTTTCTTCGGCTGAGCCGAGGGAAGGGGTCCTTCACGCGCCGCCGTAGGTACCTCAGCCCAGGCTGTTGGTCGCGAAGGTGTCGCACCGCGCGGGCTGGCCGGTCTGGAAGCCGGTGGTGAACCACTTCTTCCGCTGCGCCGAGGTCCCGTGGCTGAACTTCGACTCGTCGACCCGGCCACCGCCGAGTTTGGACTGGATGTAGTCGTCACCGATCCGCGAAGCGGTGTCCAGCGCGGAGTTGACGTCTTCCTGACTGATTTCGCTGATCAGCGGCCGCCCGGTCTCGGTCGGTGTGGTGGTGGCGTGGTTCGCCCAGACGCCGGCGTAGCAGTCGGCTTGCAGTTCGAGCCGTACCGAACCCGAAGCCGGCCCGCTGCCGGTGCCCTTTTTGGACACTCCGGTGAGGTTTTGGACGTGGTGACCGTATTCGTGGGCCAGCACGTACGCCTCCGCGAACGGCCCGCCCTGCGCGCCGAACTTGGTGCGGAGTTCGTTGAAGAACCCGAGGTCGATGTAGACCTTGGAGTCGCCGGGGCAGTAGAACGGTCCGACGTCCGACGTCGCGTTGCCGCAGGCGGTGTTCACGCCGCCGTTGAAGAAGTTGGTGCGAGCTTTGCGATAGGTCGATCCGGAGCGCTGGAATTCCTGCCCCCAGTAGTCCTGGATCGAGTTGATGATGGCGACGATCGCGCAGTCGTGGTTCCGGTTCGCGTCCGCGCCGGTCTTGCATTCCTGTGACAGCGACGTGTCGTCCATCTGCTGCCCGGAGCCCACACTGCCCAGTCCGCCCGAAGCCGGGCTCAGGCTCACGCCGCCGAACTGGGAGAGGAGGAAGTAGATGACGAGGCCGACCACGCCGAGCCCGCCGCCGCCGAGCGCCACCCGGCCGCCGATACCGCCACCACCACCGCCGCCGCGCAGGTCCTCGACCTCGGAGGTGTCCAGGCCCGCGCCTTCGTCGAATCGCACGGGAGAAGCGTAGCCGGAGAAGCCCGGATATGCCTGGGTGCGGCCACTACAGCTGGCCGCACCCAGGTACCGAGGTTGTCTTTACTGCTGATCGCCGGTTGGCCGCGATCACCGGGCCGGCGTCCGGCACTGCCGAGGCGGTCGAAGAGGCCGCAAACCCGAAACAGGCTCGAGTGACGCCGAATGCGCGAGAATGGTTATGTCGAGCGCATCGAAGATGCCCGCGCTCGTCGCTGTTCGCAGTCGCGACCGACCCGGTCCTTTCCGTTCCGGTCGCGGGACACAGCAGGCGGTCAACCGCGAGAATCACCCGCCATACCACCACCTGACCCTTCTCGGCTGGGAGCAGGTCCGGCGATCCTTCGACGGTTCGCCCGATACTTGCCCGACCATCCGCTGACAAGCAGAATGCGCCTTTTCTCGCCGAGTCTCAACCTTTTCGTAACCCACCTTCGGGCGAATGTTCTCCCAGATTTTTCACCACCCGAAAAGTGACCGGCGGGTATGCGCCTTACGCGATCAACGATCTACGCTGCGTGGATGGCGGTGGAGCAGAAGGATGTGCGCTGGCTGTCCGAGCCCGAAATGGTCGCGTGGCGCTCGTACATCGTCGCCACCATGCGGCTGCGACAGCGCCTGCACCGCGAACTCGCCGAGCGCCACGATGTCACTCTCGCCGATTACGAGGTGCTGGTGTGCCTCTCGCTCCAGCCCGACAGCCGGATGCGGATGACGGAACTGGCCAGCATGCTCGGCTCGACCAAGAGCAGGCTTTCGCATCAGATGGTCCGGCTGGAGGCCGACGGCGTCATCCGCCGCACCCGCGACCCGGCGGACAAGCGTGGCGTCGTCGCGGAGATGACCGAACGCGGGGCGGAGCTGCTGAAGGGTGCGGCGCCGACCCACGTCGAGGGTGTCCGCGAGCACCTGATCGACCTCTTGAGTGCCGAGGAGCAGACGGTGCTGGGGCAGGCCTTCGGGCGGGTGCTGGAGCATCTGTCGGAGATAGACGGTCTCCCGCGTCTGCCGCCGGTCACCTCAGAAGAGCGTTGAGCCGGGCGGCCTGACGTGTCAGATGGGCGCTCTCGGCGAGGTTGGACGCCTTCTCGGCCGCTTCGCCGTACAGTTTCGCCGCCGTCGCCAGGTCGCCGTCGCGTTCGTGGAGGTACGCCGCGACCGCGGTATGCCGGGGCAGCGATCCGTTCAGTGCCGCGAGTGCCGCCAGCCCGGCGCGTGGCCCGTCCGCCTCGCCGACGGCCACCGCACGGTTGAGCCGGACGACTGGACTGTCGGTGAGCGCGGCGAGTTCGTCGTACCACTCGACGATCTGCACCCAGTCGGTCTCTTCGGCGGCGGGCGCGTCGGCGTGGAGTGCCGCGATGGCGGCCTGTGCCTGGAACTCGCCCAGCCGGTCGCGAGCGAGTGCCGCCTGCAGGATCTCGACGCCCTCCGCGATCGCCGACGTGTCCCACCGGCCCCGGTCCTGCTCGGCGAGTGGCACCAGTTCGCCGTCGGCCGTGGTCCGGGCGGCCCGCCGGGCGTGGTGGAGCAGCATGAGCGAGAGCAGGCCCCGCACTTCGGGGTGGTCGATCACGGCCGAGAGCCGCCGGGTGATCCGGATGGCTTCGGCGGCGAGGTCGATGTTGCCGGAGTAGCCCTCGTTGAAGACCAGATAAAGGACACGCAGCACGGTGGCGACGTCGCCCGCCTGGTCGAACCGCACACCCGAGACGGTGCGCTTGGCCCGGCTGACGCGTTGCGCCATGGTCGCTTCGGGCACCAGATACGCCTCGGCGATCTGGCGGGTGGTCAGCCCGCCGACGGCACGCAGCGTGAGGGCGACCGCGGAAGACGGCGTCAGCGACGGGTGGGCGCACAGGAAGTAGAGCTGCAGTGTGTCGTCCACGCCGGACGCGGGTCCGGGCGGCGGCTCCTCGTCGACGAGCTCCTCGCGACGGCGGCGGGCGGCGTCCGAGCGGGTCGCGTCGAGGAACTTCCGCCACGCCACGGTGACGAGCCAGCCCTTCGGATCCTTCGGCTTGTCGCCGGGCCAGACGCGGACGGCCTCGATCAGCGCTTCCTGCACGGCGTCCTCGGCCGCCGCGAAGCCGGCTCCGCGGCGGACGAGGATCCCGAGGACGTTCGGTGTGAGACCGCGAAGCAGGGTCTCGTCCATCTCGGTGGTCACTCCGTGATGGTGGGCGGCTCGGACCACAGCGGGCGCAGTTCGAGCCACTCGTGGATCGGCTTCCCGCCCGCTCCCGGAGCGGCCGACAACTCGCCCGCGAGTTCAAGCGCACGCTCATAGGTGTCGACGTCGATCATCATCCAGCCGGCGATGAGGTCCTTGGTCTCGGCGAAGGGACCGTCGGTGACCGGCGGGCGGCCTTCGCCGTCGTAGCGGACGAAGGTCCCTTCGGGGGCGAGTGCCTGGGCGTCGGCGAACTCGCCGTTCTGCTGGAGCCGGGCCGCGAAGTCGTCCATGTACTTCATATGTGCCGTGATCTCGTCCGGCGTCCACTGGTCCATCGGCACGTCGTTGGCCGGGGCCGGAGCGCCGCGATAGTGCTTGAGCAGCAGGTACTTGGCCATGATGGGTTCTCCTCGATGACGGTGCGAGCCATTCTGGCCGCGTTCGGCCCTGGGACGGAGCAGGACACGGGTTCTCGACATCGCCGGGAAGATTGCCGGTTCTTCTGCCTGGTGGTCTATACATCCGACCTCTAACGTTCTTTATCGCGACAGATCCTTCTCCCTCGCGAAAGGAACAGTCCTTGTCCCAAGTAAAGCGGAGATACACCGGCATGCTGGTGACCGCCGGCCTCGTTTGCGGTTTGCTCATCGGTGAGACCGCGAGTGCCGCCGAAGCAGGCTCGCCCCCGACAGCCCCGATCTCGGACGGCTTCGCCGCCAAAGATCACGACCGGCCGCTGCCGCCCGGCGCGACCCCGATCGCCCCACTCGCTCCCGCTGTCGCTCAGGCGCAGATCGCCGCCAACCCGGTGATCTGCGAGGGCGACGGTGTTTCCGGCAAGCGCATCGAGCTGGTCTACGTCCGTGAGACCGGTCAACCCGACCGGTACGCGACCGTCGCGCCGTCCCTGCGTGCCTACGCGTCCGGGATGGACGACTCGTTCAACGACAGCGCCGCGGTGACGGGCGGCAGCAGGCACATCCGCTACGTGACGACCGCCGGCGCGGGCTGTCAGGTCGCCGTCGCCACCCTGGTGGTGCCAGACGGCACGTACCAGTCCGGCGCGATCCGCGACCGTGCCATCCAAGCCGGCTTCTTCAACGCCGACCGCGACTACATCCTGTTCTCCGACAATCCCCACACGTGCGCGGGTACCTGGGGTGACAACGACGACCAGCCCGGTCCCGCCAACGCCTTCAACAACGGCAGGCACTACACCGAGATCGCCGTTCCCTGCTGGGGTGTCAACGCCACCGCCCACGAGCTGGGCCATGTGCTCGGCGCGGTCCTTCCCGGTGCCCCGCACTACCAGGGCGGCGGGCACTGCTCGCAGGAATGGGACCTGATGTGTTACGGCGACACTCAGTCCTTCGACTGCACACAGCGCGATTTCGATCGGTTGCTTGACTGCGGGAACGACGACTACTTCAGCACGAATCCCACCCCCGGCAGCTGGCTCGCCACCCACTGGAACGTGGCCAACAGCGCCTTCCTGATCAAGAAGGACACCCCCGACAACGACGACGGCCACGCCCAAGGCGGGAAGACCTACGTCATCACCGGAGCGGGTGGCAACGCCATCGACGTCGTGGGTTCGTCGACCGGAGGCCTCGTCAACCTCAGCCAGCGGCTCCGGAACGACTCGACCAGCCAGAAGTGGATCCTCGGGTACAACACCGGTCTGCAACTCGTCAACGCCAACAGCCAGCTTTGCGCCGACAGCGCCCAGAGCGGGACGGCGCCCGGCACGCAAATCCTTCAGTACAACTGCAACGGCCAGAACGGCATGCGGTGGGCGTTCCAGCCGCTCGGCAACGGCAAGGTGGCGATCTTCAACTACCTGACCGGCTACGCGGTCACCGATGGCGGCGCGTACCCGGCGCCGCTCGTCCAGCAGCCCTACACCGGGGCGGCCAACCAGCAGTGGACCCTGAACCCCGTCGCCGACCCCGGTCCGCAGGCAGCCAAGAAGTACTACTTCGCCGCCGCCACCAACGGCAACAGCGTGGCCGTGGTCGACGGCTCGACGTCCGCCGGCGCGAAGATCACCAACGTGGCCAGGCAGAACGACAACGGCCAGAAGTGGAAGCTCACCGACGCGGGCGGCGGGTACTGGAAGATCGTCAACGAACGGAGCGGACAGTGCCTGCGGCCGGTCTCCGGCAGCACCGCGGAAGGCGCGCTCCTCGAACAAACGCACTGCGGCTCGGCCACCGATCAGCAGTGGAAGCTGCTCCGGAGCGCGGACACGCGATACGGACTGGTGAACCGGGCCAGCTCGCTGGCGGTGCGGCAGGTCAACAACGGCACGGCTTCGCTACTGGAGCAACGGCCCTTCGTGGGTGGCCGTAGCGACGAGACCGTCTGGGGCCTCGTACCCGCGTAACGGGAAGCTCCCCAGGTCCGCAGGGCCTGGGGAGCTTCGTTTTCACGACTGGCGGTAGCGGTGGGATTCGAACCCACGGAGGACAGAGCCCTCGCATGTTTTCAAGACATGTTCCTTCGGCCGCTCGGACACGCTACCGCTGTCGAGGATATCCGACCGCTCGCTACCGGAATGCTTCGGATCCAGTCGAAGCGAAGCTTCCCGTCGAGGTTGGTGGCGGGGGCATGGACGCCCTAGTCGAAGTCCCAGTCCGTCGCGATGCCGATGATGACGATCAGCAGCGCGATGCCGACGATGATCGCGATGCCGATGTAGCCGATGATGATCGCCGCGAGCGCCAACCCCTGTCCACCGGCTTCGCCGCGTTTGGCCTTCGAGTGCGCGATATGCCCCATGATGACGCCGATCAGCGACGGCAGACCACTGCAGATCACCAGGCTGGCGATCGACACGATCAGCGCCGCGATCGCCAGGCCCTGTTCCTGCGGCGGCATCGGCGGACCGTATCCGTAGCCGGGCTGCTGGTACGGCTGGCCGTACGGGGGTTGCTGGCCGTAAGGCTGCTGCTGACCGTAGGGGTCCTGCGGATATGTCACCGGCTCACCGTAACCGCCGGAGCCTGGTTCAGGACGCCTGAATCTTCGCGGCTTTGGCGGCGATACGTGCCTGTACCTCGGGACGGCGCAACGGTGGCACCGTCGGCGGCGGCTGACGGCGCGAGGGAAGTTCGGTGAGCAGCCGCTTGGTGACCTCGGTGATCTCCGCGACGGCGGCCTCGAACGGCTCACGGGTGGCGTCCGAGAGGCTCTGCACCCCGGTCACCTTGCGGACGTACTGGCGGGCGGCGGCCTCGATCTCGTCCGGCGTCGCCGCCGGCTCCAGGCCTCGAAGCGTGGTGATGTTCCGGCACATACCCCGATCGTACGTCTGACCACCGACGCTTCCGGGCGCTTCGATCACACAGTCGGTTAGAAGCTGGCCCGCTTCGTTGACGCCGAAAAACACGTTAAGCACTCTCGGCGGAGTGCCCCTCAGACCTCGCTCCCTCCGCCGAGCCCCCGCCGAGCCGACCGCCGAACCCTCCCCGATCCCGGAACAGGTCTGGCAGCGCGTCCCGATCGACGCGCTGATCGACCTGGTCACCGAGGCTTTCACCGCGCACGACCTGCCGTGGTCGCGTGCCAGGATGGCCGCCGAGGCGTTATGCCACGGCGATCTCACCGGCAGCCCGGAGACCGGCGTCGCCGAACTGACCCGACTGCATCTGCCGATGCTGGTCAACGGCATGGTGCGGCCGCGCGCCGAACCGCTGATGATCGCCGACCGCGGTGCCGCCGCGCTGATCGACTACCGTCGCGCGCCCGGCCTGTGGGCCGTCGGCGACGCGATGGACAGGGCGATCACCCGAGCCGGCCGGTACGGCGTGGGGTTGATGTCGGTCCGTGGCGTCGGACCGTTCGGCCGCGCCGGGCACCACGCCGCGCGGGCGTTGCCGCACACCATGATCGGGCTGGTCATGGCGGCGGGCGGCGAAAAAGGGACGGCGGCGAACCCGCTCGGCATGGCCGCCCCCGCCGGCGCGTACCCCGAATTCGTCCTCGACCTGGACACCCTCGCCGACGTCGACAACTCGGCCGTCGCGGGCTTCGCGCTGCTGGTCGAAATCTTCGCCGGGGTGCTGTCCGGCGTCGGCGACCACGACCACGACACCGGGCTCATGGTGATGGCCATCGCGCCGACGACGTTGCGCAGCGCCGACGGCTTCTACAAGGCCGCGAGCGCGTTGTTCGGGAGCCTGCTCGGCTGGGAGGGCGGGACCCCGGTCCGCTACCCGGGCTGGCGCGAGGCGCAGTACCTCGAACAGTGCCAGGCGCTGGGTGTCCCGCTCAACGCACCGGTGCACCGCGAACTCGAGGAACTCGCGAAGGCGTTGCGCCTGCCTTCGCTGCAGGGCCGCTCGGGCGGGTCAGGCACGCCCTAGGGCGGGGTCAGGCACGCCCTAGGCCAGGACGACGCGGCCGCCTTCGCCGCCGACCTCCACGACGTCGCCGTTCGTCAGCTGGCGACCACGCCGGACCTCCACCTCGCCGTTGACGGTGACTTCTTCGGCGTCGAGGAGGTCTTTGGCGTGCGAACCGTCTTCGGCCAGGTTGGCCAGTTTCAGGAACTGGCCGAGGCGGATCGGCTCGCCGGTGATCGGGACGTCGTGGATGCTCATGGGGAGATCATCCTCGGGAGTCCATCTTCCGGTACAAGGTGGCGACGTCGGTGTCGAAATAGCTGCTGTAGGACGTGTCCGGGTCGTCCCCGCCGTACAGGTAGCCGCCGATCACGCCGACGACCGTGCCGAGTTCGGTCTCCGGATCGGGGCCGACCACCCACGGGGCGCCGCTGGTGCCGGTCGTGAAACCGGGGCAGCCGACGCGCATCTGGTAGGTGTCGGCCTGGTCGCTGGTGCCGTGGCAGACGACCGGCGCCTCGCGTTCGTCGGGGTAACCCGTCAGAGTGATCGGGTGGACGAAACCGCCGCCGGTGAGCAGTTTGTTGGCGCCGGTGATGCTTTCGAGGGACTTCGTGTTGCCCGCCTGGTGCGCGGTCGCGAACCCGACATCCAAGTCCGGATCGGACGAATCGGCCCAGCCTTCGGGAACCTGCGGATCCGAGACGTCCCAATAGCCGTAGGGCGCGACGCCGTCGTGATAGGCGGGGGCGAAGGTAATCCCTGATGCGTACTCGCCGCCTTCGCCGTCGTGAAGGCAGTGCGCCGCGGTGAGCAGAAGGTCGCCTGGACCACTGTGGACGACGCTGGCCGTGCAGAAGTGTGAGCCGTCGAGGAACAACGTGCCGATCGCGGGGTTGTACCGCGACGTGGGGGTGACCGCCACTGTCGCGGCCCCGGCGGTGTCGGCGGGCTCGGCCTCCGACGCGCCGGAGCACCCGGTCAGCGCGAAGCAGAGCACGAGCAGCAGGGCGCGGCGCATCGCCATCCTTTCGCTCGTCCACGGCTGTCCTGAGTACAGATCACCATAAGCGGTCCACGAACACAGCCCGAATCGATCAACGCACAGCAATCTCACAGCGGAGTGGCCTGGATACCCGTAGTATGTGTTACCTCGGGTAACGGTCTGGCTGAGATGGGGAACGGGCATGAAGTCGTTCACGGACAAGGTCGTGGTGGTCACGGGCGCGGGCTCGGGAATCGGCCGCGCGCTCGCGCTCGAACTGGCGGGACGCGGGGCGAAGCTCGCGGTTTCCGACGTCGACGCCATCCGCGTCGCCGAGACCGCCGCGCTCTGCGAGAAGGCGGGCGCGACCGCGAAGGGGTACGAGCTGGACGTCGCCGATCGCGACGCCGTTCTCGCGCACGCGGAGGAGGTCGCCGTCGATTTCGGGGGCGCCAACGTCGTGGTGAACAACGCCGGTGTCGCGCTCGGCGCGACGGTCGAGGAAATGACCTGGGACGACTACGACTGGCTGATGGGGATCAACCTCGGCGGCGTGGTCAACGGCACGAAGGCCTTCCTGCCGCAGGTGATCGGTTCCGGTGACGGGCATATCGTCAATGTTTCGAGTGTTTTCGGATTCATCGGCGTGCCGACGCAGAGCGCCTACAACGCGGCGAAATTCGCGGTGCGCGGCTTCACCGAGGCACTGCGCCAGGAAATGCTGATCGCGCGGCATCCGGTCAAGGTCAGCTGTGTGCATCCCGGCGGCATCAAGACGAATATCGCCCGTGACGCGCGGGGTGGCGCCGAGCGGGACCTCGACAAGGCCGCGAAAGGATTCGAGAAGATCGCGAGGACGACGCCGGAGAAGGCCGCGCAGACCATCGTCCGTGGTATCGAACGGGGGACACCGCGCATCCTGATCGGCGCGGACGCCTACGTCATCGACGCGATTCCGCGGCTGCTCGGCTCCTTTTACCAGCGGCCACTGGCACTTCTGGGACGCGTCGGAATGAAGCGCCTCTGAACGGAGTAACCCTCCGTGGTCCGGACGGCTTGGGATAACTCGATCGGGGTGCGTTACTTACGGCGGCGCCGGAAATGCACCAGAATGCTCACGTTCGTGATTCCCCTTCCGGAGGTCCCCATGCCGCGCGCCGCCCAGCGCCGTCCGTCGACTGATGCCGCGTTCACCGCGCCTGTCGAGACAGCCGAGTTGCTGGACCGGACCGGCATCATCGCGGCGAGCCTGCCGAAACGGCGGCGAAGCCCGGAGAACGAGCACGAACCCGAGCCGATGCCGGTCCGGCCCCCGGTCTGTGCACCGGTCGTCGACAAGGACCTGCGGCCCAAAGCCGTCGTCATCCACCGCCGCACCAGGACCTGGCTGGTCGGCGGAGCCGGGGTGGCGCTGCTGGCGATCGGCTGGTTCGCCGGCACGTTCTCGGTCCCGTCGTCGGTCGACGCCCTGCCCGAGCAGCCGCTGCCCGCGGTGGCGACCCAGCAGCCGGTGCCACCGCAGGCGATCGCGCAGCCCGCGCCGCCGGCCGCCCCGGTGACCGTCTATGTACCGGTCACCGTGAAGCAGCAGGCTCCCGCGACGGCGAAGAAGAACCCCGCCAAGGAGCAGGTCGTCGCGATGCCGCGTGCGGAGACCCGGCCGCCGGAGCAACCACGCTCCGACACCGGATCGCAGGACAAAGTCACGGAGGGCTTCCGAAGCATGATGGATCCCGTCGCGGCGAGTCAGCTGGCGGCGCAGCTGGCGCAGGGAGTGGCGGGTTACGGCGCGGGCCGCTGACCACACCGGATTCTTCCTCCACAAGGGACACTGACCGACGTCGTGGGCCGGATGGCCGCTGACAGAGCGGAAGTGATCCCTTACCGTGAGCCAAGGGGAGGGGCTCATGGAAAAGGGGGATTCCGCTCGGGGCACCGCGTTCAAGGCCGCTTTCGCGGTCGGCGAGTTCCGTGCGTTGTGGGCGGCCGAGGCGCTTTCGCAGGCCGGTGACCAGCTGGCGAGGGTCGCGCTTTCGGTACTGGTCTGGGAAAGAACGGCATCGGCCGGGCTGACGGGACTGACATACGGACTGACGTATCTGCCGACGCTGATCGGCGGCACCTTGTTCGCCGGGCTGGCCGATCGGTATTCGCGGCGGACGGTGATGATCGTCTGCGATCTGCTGCGCGCGGCGATCGCCGCGCTGATGGCCGTCCCGGGTACACCGTTGCTCGTTTTGGCCGTATTGCTGGTGTTCCTGACGATGGCGGGTGGGCCGTTCCGGGCGGCGCAGCTCGCGTTGCTTCCGGATGTCCTCGTGGGCGAGCGTTACGTCGCCGGGCTCGCGGTACGCACGATCACCATCCAAACGGCACAGCTGGCGGGTTTCGGCGGTGGCGGGCTGGTGATCGGGCTCGTAACCCCTTACTGGGGACTGGTGATCGACGCGGCGACCTTTGTGGTCTCGGCGCTGCTTGTCTCCGCGGGAGTCCGTCACCGGGCGCCCGCGGTCACGGAATCCTCCGTGAAAAGCCGGGTGGCCAGGGCTTTCAGCGGTGAAGGTGTCCGGGAACTCTGGCGTGGCAAGGGAATCCGGGTGTTGTTCGGGCTGAAGATGCTCGCCGGATTCGCCATCGCGCCGGAAGGGCTCGCGGCGCCGCTCGCCGGCGGACTAGGGGTGGGGAATTTCGCGGTCGGGCTCATTCTCGCGGCGGATCCGGTGGGTTCGGTAATAGGATCGTGGATCTTCACGAAATGGGTTCCGGCACGGCGGAAAACGCGTATTGTCGGCATTCTCGCGATCGCATCCGCCGTACCTTTGCTTTTTGTCTTTTTCCGCCCTCCGCTCGCGGTGTGCCTCGCACTGATCGGGCTCAGCGGGGCCTGCGCGGCGCCGTACCACCTGCAGGCCGTCGCGTTGATGGCCCGCGCGGTGCCGGACGGGGTCCGGGCTCAGGTGATGGGCCTGACCTCGACGAGTTTGGTGACGGTGCAAGGGATCGGGATCATGCTGGCGGGTGGTCTCGCCCAGTTGACCGGCCCGTTCGTCGCCGTCGGGGTGGCCGCGCTGGCCGCCGTCGCCTCGGCGGGCCCGATGGCGATGGCGTGGAAACGCGCCATCGCCACCGGACCCGATGTATGGCTCCCGGCCGGGAGCCGGACCGGCTGAATTCGTGGGATCAGTCCTCGCGACCGTTCATGATGGTCCTCCCTCCGCACTGCTCCATCTGTGTGTTCCGGAATTGACTCGGGCCACCCTCAGTACCACTTCGGTTACATTGAATTGTGCACGGGAGGGGGACCGGTGACGATGATTATGGGGGATGTGGAACTCGCCGGAGAAGGGGCCGTAACACGTCTGAGAGCCTGGATCCGAAACTGGGATCTTTGGTCCGGACCACGCGGCGTACCTGCGGTTTTTCTTATGGTGGAAGGGCTCGCGGCGGCGGTCGCGGTCATCTCTTTGCTCCGATCGAACTACGAGGCTACGGAATTCGTCCGCTTTGGATCATTGCTCGGCCTCGCTTTCCTGCAGGCCGAGCTTTCGCGTTCGGTGGAACGGTTGCGGCGCAGTATCTGTGACCGTCCCCACATCAACATGACTTCGGTGTGGACTTTCGCCGGGGTGCTCGTGCTCCCGCCGGGACTCGCCGTCGTCCTCGGCGTCTGTGTCTACCTGCACCTTTGGTTCCGGGTGTGGCGGGGGATGAGTCACCGGCCCGCGTACCGCGTCGTGTACTGCGCGGCGGCGATCGTGCTCTCCTGCCTGGCCTCGGGGGCCATCGTCGCCGGCTGGAACGGCTTGCCGGTCGGGTTCACCGGGTCACTGCGGATCGTCGAGGCGGCGGCCGTGTTCACCATGGCCAACGCGGTCATCGTGGCGCTCTCGGTCTACCTGCACACCGGTGGCCGATCGCTCCGGTCGCTGTTCGGTACCAGCGACGACAACCTGCTGGAGGTCACGACACTGGTGCTCGGGACCTCGACCGCGCTCGGCGTCGTGCACGCGCCCGCGCTCGTCCCGTTCGTACTGCTGCCCGTGCTGGTGCTGCACCGCAGCGTGCTGGTGCGGCAACTGGAGATCGCGGCGAACATCGACGGCAAGACCGGGGTGCTCAACGCGCACGCGTGGCATCTGCTTGGCGAGCAGGAACTGACGTCGGCGGCACGGGCGAAGAGCACACTCGGTGTACTGATGCTCGACCTCGACCACTTCAAGCAGGTCAACGACGTCTACGGCCATCTCGCGGGCGACGCCGTGCTCAAGGTCGTCGCGACGACGATCTCGCAGCACGTACGCGACTACGACTCCGTCGGCCGCTTCGGTGGCGAGGAGTTCGTCGTGTTGCTGCCCGGGGCGGCGGAGACCGAGGTGCTCCCGGTGGCCGAGCGGGTCCGGCGGGCGGTGATGGCGATCGAGGTCGAGGTCCCGGCCGCCACGGGCAAGCGGGTCGTGCGAGGCCTTTCGGTCTCGATCGGCGTCGCGGTCTACCCGGCGGGCGGGACGGTGCTGGAGCGGCTGCTGCACGTCGCCGACTCCGCGCTGTACCAGGCGAAGAACAGCGGGCGGAACCGCGTTGTCTCCCTCGCCGCGGCCTGACCCCCGGGTGGGTGCTCACGAGGGCCGGGGTGCGTTGTCCTGAAGGCCCCCTTTGAGACGGTGAACGTCTCAAAGGGGGCCTTCAGGACATGAGTGTCCGTTGTGGACGGTCGGGTCCTTTGTGGACACCGGCCAGGACGACGGGCTCACCAGGGTGAGTTCTCCTCGTCGTCGGGTGCTTCGTGGCGCTTATCGCGAGGTGCCTGCGGCGGGGGCGGCGGAATTTCACCCGAAGAACCCGTAGAACCCGACGGCCCCGACGACGCGGGGGGAACGGGCGGCGTCGGCTCTTCCTCTTCGATCTCGGGGAAGCGGCTGCGCAGGGTGCCGAGCATCAGCTCCCTGGTCTCCTGGTCCTCGTCGCCGAGCGATTCCTGCATCACCTCGGAGACCCGGGTGGCGATCCCGGACTGCGCCTGGTGCATGGTCCCGAGGATCTGCCGGGACAGTTCTTCCAGCGGGTACGTCCTGGCCTTGTTGCCGAACTCGATGGCCGTCACGCCGCCGTCCGCGCCGACGGTGACCTTGACGGCGCCGTCGGAACTGGACGCGGTCAGCCGCAACTGCTCGGTTCGCTCCTGCGCGGCGGCGTACCGCTGGGCCTTGTCCTCCAGGCCCTGCGCCCACTGGTCCAGCCGTCGCTCAGCCTCATCGGGGTCCCGCATCAGATCCCCGAGTCCGTTAGCGCTGGTCACTACTGTTTTCCTCCGATATCGAGAGCCTTGAAGTCACGGTTGAACGGCTCGGCGTTGGCCTGGTCGCCTTCTTGATAGGACTTCGCGGCGGTGCGGACGTTGTCCGCCGTCGCCTGGACGCCCTCGGCGGCCGCCTTGATCGCCTCCGCCGCGCGTTCTCCGGTCGGGTTGACGATCGGCGGCAGGAACGCGCACAGCAGGCCGTACGCTTCCGCCGACATCGCCGAACCGGTCGCGCCGTATGCGGTGTCCAGCCGGTCGACGAGCCCGTCGAGGTGACTCGCGTGCGCGACCAGATCGTCCGGGTCGACGTCGAACGAGGCCGTCATTTCCAGTCCTTGTTCTGCCAGTCACCGATCACCGGCGGCGCGACGACCTCGTCCGGCGAGAAGAAGGACGGGTCGTCGGACTCGATGTAGTCGGCGATCTTGTGTTCCTTGTCCTCGTCACCCTGGCCTTTGGCGCCACCCGCGCCCATACCGCCCATCGGGCCCATCCCGCCGGCGCCGCCCGCCTTGCCCGCGCCGGAACCGGCCCCGCGGCCCGCGGCACCTTCGGCTTCCATCGCGCCCGCGCCGACAGCGCCGCCCATGCCGAGCGAACCGGTCGCCCGGCCCGCGCCGCCGAGACCACCGCCACCGGCTCCGGAACCACCGACACCACCGCCGCCGAGGCTGCCACCGCCGACCCCGCCACCACCGCCGCCGAAGCTGGGCAGCTTCGGTGAGCCGCCGAGCGGACCGCCCTTGATCGGGCCGCCTTCGGGGATCGAGGGAGGACCGCCGAGCCTGCTGGTGATGTCGCCGTTGATCCCGCCGGTGCGGCCGATCGGCGGGATTTTCGGCATGACCGGTCCCGGTCCGCCGCCGGGTATGCCGTTGGGGCCGCCAGGCAGGGGGAAGTTCGGCGGGTTGAACGGGGCCCCGCCACTACGAGGGCCGCCACTGTCGGGAAGGGGCGGCAGCTGCGGCGGCTGGAACGTCGGAGGCGACGTGGGCGGGGTGTAGCCCGAGGTGTGCGTGCCGTCGTCGAACTTGGGCATATTCGGCCGGGGCGCCGAGGTCGTGGGGTGGTAGGCCTCGCCGCCAGTGCCGTTCGGGCCGCCGATGGTGGGCATGACCGGGGACGAGCCGGATCCGCCGGGGAACGAGCCACCGGGTCCACCGAACGGGCCGCCGCCGGGGCCACCGAACGAGCCGCCGCTACCGGGACCGCTACCGGGACCACTGCTACCGGGGCCACCGCCACCAGGGAACCCACCCGAGGGACCGTTCGGCGCGTTGAAGGGCGACACGGTGCCGGGGCCGCCCGGCCCGCCCTGGGGCGTCCCGTCCACCGAAGCGGCCACAGTGCCATCCACGTTGAAGGGGGACGGACGCTGCACGCCGTCGGCGCCTTCAGGCGACATGCGGTCGCGAAGGGTGTGGGACGGCGAGCCCGCGCCGCCGCCACCACCGGCACCGTCCCTCAAGCGAGGGCTCGCCTGCGCCGAAGGCAGCTTCGGC
Organism: Amycolatopsis sp. NPDC051071; assembly: GCF_040682875.1. Classification (NCBI taxonomy): domain Bacteria; kingdom Bacillati; phylum Actinomycetota; class Actinomycetes; order Pseudonocardiales; family Pseudonocardiaceae; genus Amycolatopsis; species Amycolatopsis sp. NPDC051071. The sequence continues at coordinate 48,853 of NZ_JBFBBY010000036.1, forward strand.
GGGGCGGGGAACGCCGGGGTGGCGATCGCCGAGCCGACCGTGGTGTCGAACTGGGTCATCACCTGAGCGGCCCGGTCGCGCCCGTCCTGCTGCTTCTTGAAGGTCTCGAGGTCCTTCCCGAGCTGCGACATGTACTGCTGCGGGTCGGTGATCGTCTGCAGGTTGGCGTTGGCATCCCGCACGTTGAACGGCACCGGCGGATTCACCGCCATCTGCTTCTGCGTCTCGTTCAGCGTCTGCGAATGAATTTGCTGCTGGCGCCCGGTCAGCGTCGCGCCGTTCGCGGTCGAGCCGAGCCACTTGCCGACACCCGCGAGGTGCTCGCGTGCCGCGTCGCCGCCTTCGCCCTGCCAGTTGGCCGTGCTGGCGTTGATCGCCTTCGCGAGGTTGCGCTGGTGCGTCGCCAGGTCGTTGCCGACCCGGACCCATTCCTCGGACGTCTCGCCCACCGCGGCCGGGTCCGCGTTACCCGCGATCGCGGCCTGCATCTGCTCGTGGGTGGCGTTGCCCCAGACCGTGGACGGCGGCTGGCCGGGGTCGCGGATGTCGAGGTTCTTGTCGAGACCCTCGCGTGCCTTGTCCAGCTGGCCCTCGTACATCTTCTGAGTGAACATGTCCTTGAAGCCGTTGAGTGCCGTGTCACCCCAGCCAAGGAGGTTGAAGATGACATCGGTCCCGAACGAGGCACCGGCCCGGATCTCGTCACCGGAAGCGGCCTTGTCCGCCAGCGGCCCGAAGTAGTAGGCGCTCGACGAGTCGGCCGTGATGTCGTAGAACGGGCTGTCCGGGTCGTATTCCTTGGAGGCGGGATCGGAGACCTTCGTGGTCTTTTCCGTCGAGTCGGTCACGGAGTTCCTCCCCTAGATCTCGGTGTCGATCCGCGTCAGGTCGCGCTGGTTCTCGTCGTCCCGTTCACGGTAGTTCCGCTTGGCGAGTTCGATCGCCTCGACGTAGGTCGGGAACTCGGCGCGGGCCGCCTGCAGCTGGGTGAGCAGGCCCTGCGCGTCGGTCGCGGTGCCCTGCATGTGCTGGGACACCCAGCGCGCGGTGGCGGTGTCGCTCATCGGCGGTGACTTCTGCAGCTTGGTCAGCGCGCTCCAGCGCTCTTCGAGGCTGTCGATCACTCCTTGGAGTGAGCGGATCATCTCGTCGCCAGTGCTGTCGTCCACGGCGAAGCCGCCCTGCCGGGCCATCCGCTTCAGCTGCGTGCCCGCGAGCCCGATCTTGGCGGTCTTCCACTTCGTGGCTTCGGCCAGCTTGGGCTCGAGCGGTTGTGCTTCCTCGGTCAACGGAGGATCCTCTCGCCGGATTCAGGAGGTCAGTAGATGTCAGCGATGGCGTCCCGGATCGCGTTCGCCACGCCCGAGTGACTCGCCGGGTCGTAGTGGCCGATCACGGCGCCGGATGCCTCGTCGGTCTCGGTCCAGACCAGGTAACGGCCGTCTTCGGTGTCGAGCCAGCTCAACGGCGTCGACCGCAGCCGCTCGCCGCGGCGGCCGATCCCGCTCACGATGATGTGCCCGCCGCCGAGCCGGACGCCGGACAGCACCTTCTCCAGCACCTGGAGGTCGGTGTCCTCGCCGCTGGGGCGCACCGCGGTCTCGGGCCGGGCACGGACGACGGCGGTGAGTTCGAGGTTGCCGAACGCGTCGGTCTCCTCCTCGTCGAACTCCGCCTCGGCCTGGCGGCGGGCCGTCATCGCGGAGACGGCCCGCTCTTCCTGCTGGACGATCTTGCGGCGGCCGGTCGACGCGGGCCGCATGCGCGGCAGTACCCCGGCGAGGACTTCGACCAGGTCCTCGTCCGCGAAGAGCGCGAACTGCAGGAGGTCGTCCCCGTGGGCCTGGGTGATGCCGAGTGCCTGCCTGCCGTCGGTGACGGTGAGTACGGCGATGTCCTCGCCGAGGCCGTCGACGCCGTTCACCGAAACGGTGATCCGGTGATTCGCCAGCAGTGCGAACGCGGTGCGGATGGCGGGGCTCAGTTCCCCGTTGACCGACAGGCGGCGCTGTTCGAGGTCGGTGTAGACCCGCTGGATGACGGCGGTGTACCGCTCCGGGTCGATCGAAGTGTTGCGGACCCGCAAGGGAAACAGCCGGACATTGACGCCAAGCGCCTGCCCGACCACACTCGCTTCTACCGTCCCCAGCGCGAAATCGGCTCGTTCAGCCATGCTTCTGCGCTACTCCCTCGCGGGGGTCGGACCCCGTCCCGATCGGCTGACCCGCATAAAGGGAGCCGACTTTGTTAATGACGAAAACAAACTAGCACGGGGAGTGACCGCGCGGAACCGTACGCACACCGCCCGACCCGATGGGCTGGATCACAGTGCTCGTTTGAGCGGATTCCCTTGCCAGCTAACGAGTACCGTACCGCAATCGACGTTTCTATCGATCGACCGTAGCAGGGGCATAAGTCGACATGCGACGGGCGACATCGGTGCGGGAACGCGCGCCCAGTTTCCGCAGAACCTTCGCGACATGCTGTTCCACGGTGCGCGGGGAAAGGAACAATCCGTCCGCTATCTCCCGGTTCGTACGCCCGTCGGAGAGCATGCGCGCGACCTCCAATTCCCGGGGTGAAAGCTCCTGGCCGTAGCCGCGCCGCCCGCGTTGTGAAGGTGCCCAAGCACCGTGTTCCCGCAGCTGGTGGCGGCATCGGCCGGCGTCCCGGGTCGCGCCGAGCCGCTCGTACGCCTCCGCGGCGGCCGCGAGTTCCTCGATTGCCTTGCGGTTGCCACCGGTGAGACGGCACAGCGCCGCGCGCTCCCGGGAGCCGATCGCCTGATACGGCATCGGCAGGGTTTCGTAGGCGATGGCGGCCTCGTCGAAAACCGTCGCCGCGGCGGAATGCTTCCCTCGGGCGTCGAACAAGATTGCCCGTCCGGCCAGCAACGCTGCCCGAGAGACCGGTGAATCCTTGCCCTCGACGCCACGGGCGAACTCCTCGACCACCGCGTCTGCCTCCGACCAGCGCCCCGCCCGGGTGTAGGCCTCGGCCGCCGCCGGGACCAGTCCCGCCGCCCACACCCAGACACCCTTGCGCCGGGCGGCCGCGATCGCGCCGTCGGCCGCCGCGCAAGCGCCGTCGACGTCGTCCGTCGCCAGCAGCACCCGGATGAGGACCCCGGCCGCCGAAAGCACGACGGGGATCGGCCCGTGTTCCGGGGCGTTCACACTCGCCGCGGCCAGATGTCGTTGCGCGGCGGCGAATTCCCCGCGCACCGCGGCCAGTCCACCCAGGACCAGCGAGGACTCCATGACGATCGGGCCGAGGTCGGGGTAGCCGTCGCGAAGCTGTTCGGCGGTCTCCGCGAGCCCGGACCACTCACCGCGTACCCAGTCCAGCCGGACCCGGGTGCCCTGCGCGAGCCCGGCGGCGTAGAGCGCGCCGGCGTCGGTCGCGCGGCGAATCCCTTCCGTGACCAGCTTTTCCGCCCTGGTCAGATGGCCTGCCCACGACTGGGCGTCGGCGAGGTTGCACCACAGCCTGGCGAGCTGGACGCGTTCGGCGACGCCGGTGGTCTCGTCCGGCAGCCGCTCGAACTCGGTCCACGCCGAACCGTTGCCGATATGCGCCTGCGTGGCGATCCGGTCGCCGGTGAGCGCGAGCCGCAGTTCCGGGTCTTCGAGCCGTTCGAAGACCTCGCGGGCGCGCTCCATCCAGACCTCGTGCCAGGACAACGGGGTCAGCCCGTCGATCGGCTGGGCGAGCAGGTTGATCCCGCGTGCGGCCAGTTCCGGCTCGTCGACCAGTTCGGTGATCGCCTGTTCCACCTCGACCCTGCCCCGGCCGAGCCGCCCGATCGTGCGGACCAGCAGCATCCCGAGGCTGAGCCGGATCGTCCCGCGCACGCTCGGGCTCAGGTCGGTGAGCTCATCGAGGATCCGCTCCAGTGTTTCGATGACGTCGGGGCGGAACCCGCGCAGCGCGACCTGGCTGAGTTTCGTGGCCAGCCGGGCGACGGCGTCCTCGCCGAGGCCCGCCTCCGCCAGGACGGACTGGAGCAGGTCGATCGCGCGTGAGGTGTCGCCTTGGGCGATGGCCTCGTCAGCGGCGGCTTCGGCGTAGTGGCGCCACTGTTCGGTCCGCCCGGCGGCGCGGGAGTGGTTTGCCAGCAGGGTCAGCGGGGGCACCGGCTGTTCGGCGAGTACCTGGATGGCGCGGGAATGCAGCAGTGTCCGCTCCGGACCGCTGATGGTGTCGTAGACGGCCTTGCGTGCCAACGGATGCCGGAAGCCGTAGCGGTCGCCACCGAGTTCCCCGAGCACCCCGCCGTCCAAAGTGGACAGCAGTGCCGAGCGGAGCCCGTCGCCGGTGAGGCAGGCGAGTTCGCCGATCACCCCGGGTTCGGACGGGACGGCGAGCACCGCCGCCGCGCTCGCCAGCCGGACCGCGGGTTCCGGCAGTGCTTCGAGCCGTTCGGTGATGGCCTCGCGCAGGGAGACCGGGACTTCGAGGCTTTCCAGGAGCCGGTCCGAGAGCACCTCGCCGATGGGCAGCCGCCCGGCGGCGTCACGCAGCGCGCGCAGTGTCTCCTCGACCACGAACGGGATCCCGGCGGTGCTTTCGTGGAGTTTCGCGGTGAACGCCGCGGAAACCCTCGGCAGGTCCAGTAGTTCTTCCGCCAGTTTCCCGACGGCCTCGACGTCGAGCGGGCCCAGCGTCACCCGCGCGGTCTGGACGTTCGGCGGCGTACGGAACGGGATACCGGCGGTGCCGTGCCTGGCCGGGGAGCCGGTCCGGTAGGCCGAAACGACGGCGAGTTCGGCGGGCATGGCCGCGGCGAGGAACCGCAGGAGGTCCCGGGTGCCCTCGTCGGCCCACTGCAGGTCGTCGATCAGGACGAGCGCGGGCCCGCAGGCGATCAGGAGTTCACGGACGGCGCGGAACTGGCGATGCCGTTCGGCGCACGGGTCGGTGAGTGGTTCCGGTTGGGGTGGAAGGCTTTCCGCGAGTTCGGGCAGAAGGGGTCTCAGTACCCCGGCGACCGGACTGAGCGGTCCGAGCGGACGGTCTCCCGCCGAGCGCAGCGCTTCGAGCACCGGGCCGAAGGGGAACGGCTCGCGCATCGGCTGGCAGGCGCCGGACAGCACCCGGCCCGCCGCGAACTCGCGGCGTCCGGCCAGTTCTTCGAGCAGCCTGCTGCGGCCCATCCCTGGTTCGCCCTCGATCAGCACGGCGGCGGGACGGCGCAGCAGGATCTTCACGATCGCCGAGACCTCGACGTCGCGGCCCACGAGCGCCGTCGATCCGGCGCGGACCGAAACCGAGGTCGGGCGAGGGGTGGCAAGCCACATCATGCGCTCCTCGGTTGGGAGGTTCCCGCTGAGCCCGACACGATCTTGTGCGTTGTCCTGCGGAGCCTAAGCACTGCCTACCTGGTCGTAAACCTCCCATCACGGACAGCACGGGCATCGGATCAGGCCGTCCGCGGACGCACCGTCACCGGGTGACTGACGGATCGACGGTTGGAAAATCACTGGACGCCCGAAACATCGGCTAGAGACCCGTTCCGGCGATTCATCCCACGTTCAGGGGGTGGTCATGACTACGCAAGGTATTCACTCCGAATCCCTACTTACGGACGTGCCCGTACGGGTGCCATCGCTACGTGACCGACCTGGAGCAGGGTATTCGGCAGTCGAAGATTGGGTATACCTATCCAGCGCGGACCGGATTGCGGGCCTCGACTGCTTCGGTGAACTCTCACCCGTCGGGGGAGGCAATCGCATGGCGAACCGGAGCCGTGCGTGATGACGAGGGAGAAGCATGAAGTTCACGAAGCTCCTCGGAGTGGCCGCCACGGCTGTCGTGTCGGCCGGCGCGCTCGTCACGGGTACCCCCGCGGCGGCGTCCTCGGATGGCACCCTGCTCAACGCCGAGATGGTCCCGGCCCTGCAACGGGACCTCGGCCTGACCGCCGGACAGGCACTCGCCCGGATCCAGAGCGAGACCGCCGCCGGCACACTCGAACAGTCGCTCGCCTCATCGCTCGCCGGCAGCTTCGGCGGCGCGAGCTACAACGAGGCCACCGGCAAACTCCGCGTCGGCGTCACGGACGCGGCGAAACTGGCCAAGGTCACCGCGGCCGGGGCGGAAGCGGAACTCGTGCGCTTCTCGTCAGCCCAGCTCGATTCCACTGTGGACAGACTGAACGCGGGTGAGCGCACGGCGGACGGCGCGATCACCGGCTGGGGCGTCGACGCCAAGAGCAACCGCGTCACGCTGAACGTCCTGCCTGGCAAGGGCGGCACCGTGGACTCGTATCTGGAGAAGACCGGCGTCGACAAGGCCGCCGTCTCAGTGGTCGAGACCACTTCGGTGCCGACCCTGAAGTACGACGTCCGCGGCGGCGACGCCTACTACATCAACAACTCTTCGCGCTGCTCGATCGGGTTCTCGGTCAACGGCGGCTTCCTCACCGCCGGGCACTGTGGCCCCGGCACCGTCGCCGGCTCCAACCGGGTCGCGATGGGCTCGTTCGCCCGCACCAGCTTCCCGACCAACGACTACGGCCACGTCCGGGTCAACAGCAACTGGGTGCCGCGCGGCATCATCAACAACGGCACCCGGGTGAGCGGCTCGAACGTGGCGGCCACCGGCGCCTCGGTCTGCAAATCGGGTTCGACCACCGGCTGGACCTGCGGCACCGTCGGCGCCAAGAACCAGACCGTCCGTTACGCCGAAGGCACGGTCTACGGCATGACCGCCACCAACGTGCATTCGCAGGCAGGCGATTCGGGCGGCTCGTTCATCGCGGGCAACCAGGCGCAGGGCATGCTGTCCGGCGGCAACAGCTCGGTGACCTACTTCTTCCCGGTCCGGCCGGCGTTGTCCGCGACCGGGACCTCCCTGGTCCTCGGCTGACCTGAACAAGACGAAGGGCGGTCCGAGTGCCTCCAGCGCACGCGGGCCGCCCTTCGCTTCGTACCGCGGGAGCGGTGGCTCGGGTTACACGTTGCTGATTTCTTCGATCAGCGCATCGATGTCGAAGTGCTCGCTTTCGGCGCCGAGCTGGACCAGCTCGAAGGTGGAGCCGAGGAAGGATTCGACGTCCTCGCGCTCAAGCTCGAACGACGCATAGCCGTCCGGTGACTCGATTTCGAGGGTCAGCATCGCCTCGTCCCCGGAGAGGTCGGGGCGGACCCGGACGTCGCCGATCCCGGCGGGGTCGGTGAGACCGGTGGCCAGCAGCTCACGCGCGAAGGTCCACTCGACCCATCGGCCGCGCTCGGTCCGGAACGCCACGGTGACCGCGTAGGGCTCGTCGGCGTGGAAGGACAGACGGGAGAGAACGGGCGTGCTGCTGTGGTTCAGCAGGACGAACTGGCTCTGGTGAACGGCATCGGTGTGCACGGCCACTCCTAAGTGCTCGTGGTTCGCGCGGCGCGAACTTTGTGTCTCGGCAAGGAGATGCCCGGATTGACGCGGGATGACGCGAGTGCGGCGACGTTCACGCTATCGGCTGCATATGTCCATAGTGGTGTAACGCCGGGCACAGACCACTTGCGTTCGGCCCGATACACGTGGTGACGAGGTCATGTCACGGAGAGCAGCGTCCCGGTAACCGGAGCGCAAGTTGCGGAAGGGAAGTGTCCTCTGTGGACCCTCAGGGATCCAGCGGCAGGGTCAGCCCCGTCTTGACCCGGTCCATCGCCACCGACGTCGTGAAGTGGCGCACGTTCGGGTTGTCGACGAACATCCGCCGCGTGAACGCCTCGAAGCCGCTCATGTCCTTGCAGGTGACCACGAGCACGAAGTCCGCGTTGCCGGTGACGTAGTAACACTGCTGGACGTTGTCGTCCGCGAGCACCTGCCGCCGGAACCCGTCGAGTACCGCGAGATTCTCGCGTTCCATCTCGACCATCACCACGAACGTCATCGACAGCCCGAGCGCCTGCGGTGACAGCACCGCCACCTCGCGTTCGATCACCCCGGCTTCACGCAGCCGCTTGATCCGCCGCTGCACGGCGGCGGCCGACAGGCCCACCTTCGCGCCGATGCTCTCGGCGATGGTGCGGGCGTCGTCCTGCAGGCAGGAGAGGATGGCTACGTCGAGGCGGTCGAGGTCGGGTGTGTCCACCGGCTCAGGCTAACCGGAGCCGTCTCCCGGACGCCCGACCTTTACGCGTGCCCGGACGCGGTGTGGATCACGCCGCGTCCGGCGAGCGGCCCTCGCCCAGCGTGCGGCGTGCCCGCCCGCGTGGCCCACGCGCCGGCCTGTCGATCATCGGGTGGCCGGTGTGCCCGGTCACCCCGTCCTGCCAGGTCGGTTGCGGATGAGGCTGGTCCGGCACGGTGCGCGGGGGAAAGTGAGAATTCTTTCCCATTGTGACCCGGAACACAACTGACGGGTCTACTGAATGGTAGCGCTTACAAGTGAATGGCAGACCTCTCTTTTTCCGCGCGAAAGGATTTCTTGGTGCCCTCATCTCAGGCGGCCGTTCTCGCCGGTCTCGGCTCGTGGCTGCCTCCCCGGGTGGTGGGCAACGAGGAGATCGCTCAGCGGCTCGACACCTCCGATGAGTGGATCCGCACGCGGACCGGCATCGCCGAACGGCGCGTCGTCGACCCCGGGACGTCCACTGTGGACCTCGCGGTCGAGGCGGGGCGCCGGGCGCTGGCCTCGGCAGGGGAGAGCGGCGCGGACGCCGTCGTGCTCGCGACGTCGACGGCCGATCAGCTGTGCCCGGCCAGCGCGCCGCAGGTCGCGACCAAGCTCGGGCTGAACGGTGTCGCCGCCTTCGACGTCAACGCCGTCTGCAGTGGGTTCATCTACGGGCTCGCCACCGGGGCCGGCCTGCTCGCCGCCGGTATCGCGAGCCGCGTCCTGGTGATCGGGGCGGACGTCTTCACCTCGCTCGTCGACCCCGACGACCGCGGCACGGTGCCGATCTTCGGTGACGGCGCGGGAGCCGTCCTGCTGCGCCAGGGCGACGCGGACGAACTCGGCGCGCTCGGCCCGTTCGACCTGCACAGCGAAGGCGAACTCGCGGACCTGCTGTGGGTTGAGGCCGGGGGCGCCAAGAACCGTCGTTCGGACGATCCGAGTGACCACTATCTGGTGATGCGGGGCCAGACCGTTTTCCGGCACGCCTGTGCCCGGATGGCCGAATCGGCGCGCGCGGTGCTGGATTCCGCCGGCTGGATGGTCGGCGACATCGACCGGTTCATCGGGCACCAGGCCAATATCCGCATCCTGCAGACCTGCGCGAAGCAGCTCGGGCTCGCGGCCGACGTGATGTATTCGAACATCGAGAAGGTGGGCAACACGAGTGCGGCGTCGATTCCGATCGCACTCGCGGACGCGGCGAAGGACGGTTCACTGCAGCCCGGTCACCGCGTGGTGATGGGCGCCTTTGGAGCCGGTCTGACCTGGGGCTCGACGGTGATGCGCTGGCCGGACGTCATTCCGGGCTGAGCGCGTTCGCCGCCCAGGCGTGCGTTGGTTCCTGGCGCCCTCGCAGCTCCAGTTCCGCGTACGGCTCCCAGTGCGCGCGTTCGCTCTCCAGCGCCGCCTTGATCACCGACTCGCTCGCGAGGACGCGCCCGTCGGCGGATTTCGCGTGCTCGGTCAGCCGCGCCGCCTCGTTCACCGCGTCGCCGATGACGGTGTACTCGAACCGGCTGCTGGTACCCAGCTGACCGGCGAAGACCCGGCCGCTCGCGACCCCGATGCCGAGGTCGAGCTCGCCGGTCTCGTGGACGGCGTCCCGGATCACCCGCGCGGCCGAAAGCGCCGCCGTCTGCGCGTCCGCGAGCCGGGTCGGGGCGCCGAAGACGCATAGCGCGGCGTCACCCTGGAACTTGTTGACCAGCCCGCCGCGCGCCCCGACCGCGTGCACGACGCTGGTGAAGAACCGGTTGAGCATCGTCACGAGTTCCTCCGGCGGGGTCCGGCTCGCCAAGGCCGTCGAATCGACGACGTCGACGAACAACGCCGTCACCTCCCGCACGTCACCCGAGAGGGAGGCGCCGTACTCGAGCGCGTGCCGCGCGACCTCGTCCCCGACGTGCCTGCCGAACAGGTCACGCATCCGGTCCTGCTCGCGAAGCCCGGCGGCGAGGTCGTTGACCGAGGTCTGGAGCAGCCCGATCTCACTGGAGTCGTCGACGTCGACCACGACCTCCTTGTTGCCGCGCGCGATCTCGTCGAGCGCGACGCGGAGCCGGTGCAACGGCGTCGCGACGGCCTTCGCGAGCAGACCCGTCCCGATCGCGCCGACACTGAGCCCGATTACCGAAAGCATGATCAGGCTCGCGACGTGGTCACCCTGGCCGAGGTCCGGTGGCGTGGCCACCAGCAGCACGCCGAGGAACGGGACCCCGCTCGCCAGCGTCCAGGTGACGACCACCCGGGTCAGCACGGTGACCCTCAGCGTCCCCTTCGGCGGGGTCACCTCGAGCGCGATCGTCATCACCGGGCGGGCGACCCATTCCGCGGCGAGATAGGTGAGGCCGACCGTGGTCAGCCCGCCGAGCCCGATGACCAGCGCCATCCCGAGCGCGTCCAGCCACGACCCGAGCACCCACGCGAGCGCGCCGAGCACGATCGTCGCGATCAGCCACAGCGTCCCGCTCACGATCCCCATGTCGAACGGAAGCCGCAGCGCCCGCGTGGCCTCGTCCCGCGTCGGCGGGCGCCCGAAGACAAACCAGACCGCCGTGCGCCGCTGCAGCCACGCCGTCCACAGCGTGCCGACCACCAGTGACAGCGCCACGATCCCGGCCGCCGTCACCGACAGGATCCAGCCGCGGTCACCGACGTCGCTCGGCAGGCCCTGCAGGAGCAACAGCAACGCCACGACCCCGGCACCGCACACACTGGAACCGATGCCGAGCGCGGCGAAACCGAGACTGGTCCTGAGCACCAGCCGGAACCGCCTCGACATCGTCTTCCCACGCACCCGGTGATCGTATGACCTCCGGCGGAAACGGGTGGGTCGTGAGTGTTTTGGGTCGTTAGAGCAAATCCGCTCTCGAGCACTTACGCGTCACCTGCGGCGTTGCTCGCGTGAAGTACAGGAAGGCCCCCTTCCTTGCGCCTAGGTCAGGGTCCCGGCAAAGTCGTGGAGCTGCTGGTCAGTGTTGTTCTTGGTAGTGCGGACTTGGCATCGCTGGTGCCTGCAAGGGTTGGGGGGTGTGC